>JAVXLU010000028.1:0-21561 GCA_036646635.1 Romboutsia sp. | reverse complement strand
TCCTTTATGGCAATGATTAAAATATAATCATAAGTCGTAAAGGAGATTTTTTATGAGTATTTCAAGAAATCAATTAATAAAAGATGATGAAGTATTAATAGAATAACTTTGAAAACTTTTATAAGTACGATTACTATACCTGTGACTCCATCCATTCTTGTGTTTCTTTTAGTCTATATGAATTTACATTCATATTTATAATGTATGATTTATGAGTTTGGATAGGTTATAATTTATTATATCCTATCAAATTAATATTTTCATGTTTTAGTGAATAATTAGCTGGGAGAATAAAAAAATAATAGTAAATTATATATAAAAATATAGTATTTGGAATAGTTTTGAGCATATTATTTGCTTAGATTGAATATAACAATGATAATGCCTATTGACATTAAAGCCAGTCCAAGGTTTAATATTTAATTAGGTGGGTTTTAATAATTCTATCAATAAACATTGAAAAAGGGGAATATTATTATGAATAACTATAACACGGTATTAGCAAGAAATACGGAAAACGTTATCAAAGACTCTCTATCTTCACAAACTGTAGCTTTCTCTCATTACAATAATTTTTCAGCTCAATTACCTATTAATCTAGAATCTGGTGAATTAGTAGTTGGAGGTGTAAAAGAGCAGGCTGAACAGTGTTTTAAAAATATCAAGTTAATTTTAGAAAGCATCAATCATGTTATAAATGATGTTGTTAGAATTACTGTATTCGTTAAGAATATAAAAGATATGGATGTTGTAGACGAAGTTTATAAAACATTCTTCTCAAGTTATGTTCCTACACGTACGGTAGTTGCGGTTGCAGCTTTACCTATGGATGCTTTGGTGCAAATTGAAGCACTTGTTTCAAATGGTGAAGGTACAATTCCAAACGCACCACAATCAGGGGACCTAATAAAACTTACAAATAATACAGCAAATGCACCAATAAGTTCTCTATCTACGCAAGCTGTAGCTTTTTCTCATTACAATAATATTTCAGCTCAATTACCTATCAATCCCAAATCTGGTAGAGTTATAGCTGGTGGTGTAAAAGAGCAAGCTGGACAGTGCTTAAAGAATATCAAGGCAATTTTAGAAAGTATAGATGTTCCTTTTGATGATATTGTTAAAATTAATATATTCCTTAAAAATATTTCAGATATTGAAGCAGTAAACGAAGTTTATGCAACATTTTTCCCAGACTCAGCTATCGCAAGGACAGTAGCTTATGTACCTGCACGTACAATTATTGAAGCTTCAGCTTTACCTATGGATGCTTTGGTACAAATTGAAGCAGTAGTATCACACGGAGATGGAACACCTCCACAAGCTGTTGAAGATAGACATGGATTAATTATAGAAGCAAATAATACGGAGAATGCACCAAAAAGTTCTTTACATACGCAAACTGTAGCTTTTTCTCATTATAATCATATTTCAGGTCAATTACCTTTAGATTCAAAAACTGGTGAAATGGTAGTTGGTGGTGTAAAAGAGCAGGCTGAACAGTGTTTAAAAAATATTAAGGCAATTGTAGAAAGTGTCGATCATGTTATAGACGATATAGTTAAGGTAAACGTATTCCTTAAGAATATTGAAGATATGGAGGCTATAGATGAAGTTTATATAAAATTCTTCCCAAGTGGTGTTCCTGCACGAAGAACAGTTGGGGTATCAGCTTTACCTAAAGATGCTTTAGTACAAATCGATGCAGTTGTATCAAATGCTGAAGGAACACCTCCAAAAGCATAACTAGAATTTCTTTGTAGATACAGTAATTATTAAAGTTATTTGTTAATGATGAATATGAATGCGAAATTAGATATACTAATAGCAAATAGAGAGAGCTAAAAAAATTTTTAGCTCTCTTTTTTTAATTAATATTGAGATAGTAGGATGACTGGATACATATAATTTTTGGATACTTAGAAAAATATACAATAATCTAGAATATGATTATTTTAAATCATAGCGATCTGCATTCATTACTTTATTCCAAGCACATACAAAATCCTTTAAGAATTTAATCTCAGAGCCTTCGCTTGCATACACTTCTGAAATAGCACGAAGTTGAGAATTAGATCCAAAAATAAGGTCAACTCTTGTTCCTTTCCACTTTAATTCTCCTGATGCCATATCATACCCCTCAAATATTTGTTCATCAGGTGATTTAGGCTTCCAAATTGTATTCATATCTAAAAGATTTACAAAAAAATCATTTGTAAGAACCTCTGGTCTCTTTGTAAAAACACCATACTCAGAATGACCGTAGTTGGTATTTAATACACGCATACCGCCTATTAAAACTGTCATTTCAGGAGCGGTCAAAGTTAAAAGCTGTGCACGATCAATTAATAATTTTTCTTCTAGTTCTTGATATTCTGGTTTTAGATAGTTTCTAAATCCATCTGCTTTTGGCTCAAGTACAGAAAATGATTCAATATCAGTTTGTTTTTGTGTTGCATCTGCACGACCAGCATTAAAAGGAACTCTAATTTTATATCCAGCATTCTTTGCAGCCTTTTCAATGCCAACACTTCCTCCAAGAACAATAATATCAGCTAAAGAAATTTCTTTATTTTCAAACTGTTTAGAGTTGAAGTCTTCCTTTATTTCTTCAAGAACTTCTAAAATATAATTTAAATTTGATGGTTCATTAGCCTGCCAGAATTTCTGTGGTTCAAGACGAATCCTAGCTCCATTTGCACCACCACGTTTATCAGAACCCCTAAATGTAGAAGCTGATTCCCAAGCTATGGTAACAAGTTGGGATACTGATAATTTAGAATCTAGAATTTTATTTTTAAGATATTTAACATCATCTTTATTAACTAATTCATAATTAACTTCAGGTAATGGGTCTTGCCATATAAGCTCCTCTGAGGGAACCTCTGGACCAAGATATCGTGAAATAGGACCCATATCACGATGGGTCAATTTGAACCAAGCACGTGCAAAATCATCAGTAAATTTACTAGGATTACTTAAATAATTTTTGGCTATTTTATTATATATTGGATCATATAGAATACCTAAATCCGCAGTTGTCATCATAGGACGGTGTTTAATTGATGGGTCATGTGCATCTATTATCATATCTTCATCAGATACATCTTTAGCTAACCACTGATATGCTCCAGCAGGACTCTTAACTAACTCCCATTGGTATTTAAACATTGTTTCAAAGTATCCCATAGTCCATTTTGTTGGATTTGCCTTCCATGCACCTTCAATTCCGCTACTGATTGTATCGATGCCTTTGCCTGTTTTATAGTTGTTTTTCCAACCAAGTCCTTGTTCTTCAATACTAGCAGCCTCAGGTGGAGGTCCAACATATGTAGCAGGAGCTGCGCCGTGACATTTACCAAATGTATGACCACCAGCTATAAGTGCCACAGTTTCTTCATCATTCATAGCCATGCGTGAGAATGTTTCTCTAATGTCTTTTGCAGAACCTACTGGATCAGGTTTTCCATCTGGTCCTTCTGGATTTACATAAATCAACCCCATTTGAACTGCAGCAAGTGGATTTTCAAATTCGTCTTTGTCATAGTTTTTATTATTTCCAAGCCACTGTGTTTGTGAACCCCAGTAAGTATCTTGTGGCTCCCAAATATCTACACGTCCACCACCAAATCCAAAGGTCTTAAGTCCCATTGACTCAAGAGCGCAGTTACCTGTTAGTATCATAAGATCTGCCCATGAAATTTTATCACCATATTTTTGTTTAATTGGCCAAATTAGTCGGCGGGCTTTGTCTAAATTAACATTATCAGGCCAGCTATTTAATGGTGGAAATCTTTGTGATCCATTTCCTGCTCCACCTCTACCATCACCTATTCTATAGGTTCCTGCACTATGCCATGCCATACGAATAAATAGTGGTCCATAGTGACCATAGTCTGCTGGCCACCAATCCTTTGAATCTGTCATCAAGTTATATAGATCTTTTTTTACTGCATAATAGTCAAGTTTACAGAATTCTTCAGCATAGTTAAACTTAGTTCCCATTGGATTACTAAGACTTGAGTTTTGATGAAGAATATCTAAGTTTAATTGATTAGGCCACCAATCTTTATTTGTATTTCTATCTCTTGATACAGTATTACTTGACATGCCAGTGAATGGGCATTTTATGTTTCCCATAGTATTAGACCACTCCTTTACTTTATTGATATTTTAAATGAAATTTAAATTGTAGCTCTTTAAGTTTTATATATATAACTACATAATATGTAAACAAAATTTCAAGTATGTTAAATAATATTTTATAGCATCAATCTTTACATTTTTTAGTCTGATTTATTATAATAAAGTTTATTAAAAAAGCTGTTATCTCTATAAAAAAGTACGAGGATAACAGCTTTTGATTTAATTACATTGCGGGTTAATGAGTTCATAAGAATTGTTTAAGTTATTGCTACCCCATTCACACATTAAATTAAGAATAGGTAAAAGAGATTCTCCCTTTTTAGTGATAGTATACTCTACCTTAGGAGGTACAACTGCATAAACATGTCTACTTATAAGCTCACTTTTTTCCAAGTCTCTAAGTTGGTTAGTTAATGTTTTGTGAGAAACATTATGATTCAGGAATTGCATTATTTCTCCAAAACGTTTTGTTCCGTTATTTATTAAATGATATAAAATTAAGGGCTTCCATTTACCACTAATAGCAAGTAATGTCACTTCCAGCTCACAAGTAATTTTGGTTTTATTCATGTACTAATTATTCCTCCTAGATTAATAAGTTAGATATTATATAATTATAGCATAAGTTAAAAATTTATTATAAAAACCTAAAATTTAAGTAATCAATAGTTACTCATAGGTAACTTAGTAAAAAAAAGGTGCATACTTGTTAATACTAAAGGTCTATATTAAAATTTAGTAAATTATATAAATTAAGAAGGGAGATACACAATGAGATATAGATTATTAGGAAAGACAAAAATGAAAATAAGTGAAATATCACTAGGAACATGGCAATTAGGTTCAAAATGGGGAGAAGAGTTTAATGAAGAAGTAGCACTTCAAACACTTGAATCTGCGTACAAAGAAGGAATAAACTGTTTTGATACAGCAGATATATATCAAGATGGATTGAGTGAAAAAGTAATAGGGAAATTTATAAAAGATAAAAAAGATGAAATATTTGTAATAACTAAGTGTGGCCGTAAATTAAATCCACATGTAGCGCAAGGGTATAATGGAGTAAATATAAGACAATTTGTATTTTCATCTCTTGAAAATATGCAAGTGGAAAGTCTAGATTTAGTATTACTACACTGTCCACCAACTGATGTATATCATAGTGATGAAGCTTTCAAGGTTTTAGACGACTTAAAAACAGAGGGTAAAATAAAGAACTATGGGGTAAGTGTGGAAAAAGTAGAAGAGGCTATAAAGGCATTACAATATGATATATCAGTAGTAGAGATAATATTTAATATGTTCAGATTAAAGCCATCAGAAGAGTTTTTCAAGTTGGCTAAAGAAAAGAATGTAGGAATAATAGTTAGAGTTCCTCTTGCAAGTGGTCTTTTAACGGGTAAATTTAATGAAAACACTAAATTTAGTAAAAATGATCATAGAAATTATAACAGAAATGGAGAAGCTTTTGATAAAGGAGAGACTTTTTCGGGAGTTGATTATAATACAGGTTTAAATGCAGCTAAAGAAATAAAAGAAAAATTGCAAACTGAAAACTTAGTTCATAGTGCACTTAAATATATACTTATGTATGATGAAGTTTCAACTGTAATACCAGGAGCGAGTAATCCTAAGCAAATAGAAAATAATGCAAAAGCATGTGATATAAATGATTTTACTAAAGAACAAATGGATATTGTGAAAGACGTGTATGAAAGAACCATAAAAGAATCTGTACATAATTTATGGTAAATTTACTTTTGTGTAGTTTTAGATTAAGGTTTGGAGGAAGCTGAAATGATATATCGTAAACTAGGAAGAACCAATTTAGATGTAAGTGTTATTGGTTTAGGTGGTGAGTGGCTTAATGGATTAAGCCAAGAAGAAGTAAAAGATGTTATTGATGTATCTATGGAAAATGGTATAAATCTAATAGACGTATTCATGCCACAGGCAGAAGTTAGAACTAATATTGGTCATGCACTAAAGGGTAGACGTGAAAAAATTATAATCCAAGGTCATATTTGTACTGTATATGAAGGTGAACAATACAATAGAACTCGAGATATTAATAAAACTAAAAACTCATTTGAAGACTTACTTACAAGGTTACAAACTAATTATATAGATGTTGGGATGATTCATTATGTAGATAGCCATGAGGACTTTGAATCAGTTTTTAATACAGAAATAATTGAATATGCAAAAGAGTTAAAGAAACAAGGAAAAGTAAAATACTTAGGTATAAGTTCGCATAATCCTGAAATTGCATTAAGGGCAATTAATACAGGGCTTATAGATGTACTTATGTTTAGTATAAACGCAGCTTATGATTTAGAGCATTCAGATACAGACATATATGAACTGATTGATTTTAAAGGGTTAAATGAAAGTGGATGGAGTATTGATCCGTTAAGAGAAAAGTTATATTCTACTTGTGAAAGTTTAGGAGTGGCAATAACAGTAATGAAACCACTAGGGGCAGGAAGTTTGCTTAAAGCAGAAACATCTCCATTTGGAAAAGAAATGAGCGTTATACAATGTTGTCATTATTGTCTTAATAGATTGGGCGTTTCAAGTGTGATTGTAGGATGTCATTCAGTTGAAGAGGTAAAACATGCGCTAAAATACATTTATGCTACCGATAGTGAAAAAGATTATACTGTAATAATATCTAATAGTCCTAAGTTTAAGATGGATGGAAGGTGCATGTATTGTAATCATTGCCAACCATGTACAGTAAAGATAGATATAGCAGCCGTAACTAAATATTTACACCTAGCAAAAATGCAACCAGAGATTCCAGAAACTGTGAGGGGACACTACAATAGTCTAAAAATAAACGCAAGTGATTGTATTCAATGTGGAAAGTGTGAACCTAATTGTCCGTTTGGAGTTAAGATTATGGCAAATATGGAAGAAGCAGAACAAGTTTTTAATTAAAAGGAGTGTAGATAGATTTGTGTAAAAATAAATCATTGGATTACTAAGACTTGAGTTTTGATGAAGAATATCTAAGTTTAATTGATTAGGCCACCAATCCTTATTTGAGCTTCTATTTACTGATGAAGCATTACTTGATTTCCCAGTGACTGACATTTCATCTCTTTCATATGATGATACACCTTATTTACTTTATTCATATTTAAAATTTAAGTCCAAAATTAAAAAAATTCAAATCTGAACTGATTAAGAAATACATATTTCATTACATAATATACAAATATAATTTTTATTATGATAAATGATATTTTAGTTCTTATAATGTGTCCTGTATCAATAGGAGTACAATTAATTTTAGGAATTGTACTAAACTTAGATAATAAAATAGTAGTATTTTTATCATCAGCATATTTTTTTGCAAGTGGAATATTAGTATTAATTCAAATGTTAGGATTTGCTAATATAGGCTCTAAATTACCACTAATGAAGGCAAATATGAATAGATTAAAAGTAGAAAATGCAGATATAAAACTATATATTAGGTATTATACTCAGTTTTAAGTTTACATTATGTATAGGTATAATATTTGAATTAGTTTCAGATATTGTACCTATACAGGGGTATATATAGATTAAATTAAATGACAAGCAACAAAATGACTCTCACTAATTTTTTTATGAGTAGGAATAATATTCTTACAAATATCTTCACAATAAGGACATCTAGTATTAAACTTACAACCTTTAGGTGGATTACTTGGAGAAGGAATATCTCCTTTAAGGACTATATTTTCAACTTTGAAAGTAGGGTTAGGTATAGGTACTGCTGATAATAATGCCTTTGTATAAGGATGCATAGGATTACTATAAATAGCATCCTTATCAGCAATTTCAACTATAGAACCTAAGTACATAACAGCAACCCTATGAGCAATATATCTAACAACATTCAAATCATGAGATATAAATAAATAAGATAGATTATACTTAGCTTGAGACTCAACAAGCAAATTAAGTATTTGTGATTGAATAGAAACATCAAGGGCAGAAACAGGCTCATCGCAAACTATAAGTTCTGGATTTAAAGCTAAGGCTCTAGCTATACCTATTCTTTGACGCTGACCACCAGAAAATTCATGAGGTTTTCTTTGTAAGTGATAATCAGAAAGTCCACAATCTTTAGCGATTTCTAATATTCTATTTTTGACCTCTAATTTTGATACTAAATTATGTTCAAGTAAAGCTTCACTTAATATTTTTTCTACAGTCATTGTAGGATTTAATGAGCTATATGGGTCTTGAAATATCATTTGCATCTTAGGTCTTAGCTTTCTAAGTTCTTCTTTACTTAAATCATGTATATTAGTACCATTAAATATAACATTTCCACTAGTTTTTTCATTTAAAGCAAGGATGGTTCTACCAGTAGTAGACTTACCACAACCAGATTCTCCAACTATTGCTAAGGTTTCTCCCTTAGCTAAAGTGAATGAAATATCGTCAACAGCTTTGACATAGTTTTTTTCTTTTTTGAAGATACCTTTATTTATTTCAAAATAGGTTTTTAAGTTTTCTACTTTTAACATTTATTTATCCTCCTCGTATAGCCAGCATGCAGTTTTTTGATTATTCTTATACTTTTTAAGAGGTGGGATAGAGATTTTACATTTTTCAAAAGAACTATCACATCTATCACTAAAATAACAACCATTATGTATTTCTATAGGATTTGGAACTTGTCCAGGTATAGAATATAAGCTAGTATGGTCTTTAGCTAAACTAGGATTAGACTTTAAAAGACCTTTAGTATATGGGTGCATAGGTTTTTTGAAAATATCTATTACATCTCCGATTTCAATTACTTTGCCAGCATACATTACAACCACTCTATCACACATTTGAGCAACTACTCCTAAGTCATGAGTTATAAGCATTATAGAAGTATTTAAGTTGGTTTTTAGATTTCTCATAAGATTTAGTATTTGAGATTGTATGGTAACATCTAAAGCAGTAGTAGGTTCATCTGCTATTAACAATTTTGGATTACAAGAAAGAGCAATAGCTATCATAACTCTTTGTCTCATACCTCCAGATAATTCATGGGGATAAGTATTATAAATTTCTTTAGCTCTAGGAATTTCAACTAAATTTATCATTTCAATAGCTTTTTCCTTAGCTTCTTTTCTCGATAGTTTTTGATGAAGTATAATACCTTCAGATATTTGTTTACCTATAGTAAGAGATGGATTTAAAGAAGTCATAGGCTCTTGAAATATCATAGATATATCATTACCTCTTATATTTCTTAAATCTTTTTCACTCATAGATAATAGACTATTTCCTTCGAATAATATATCTCCTCCTTCAATTTTACCAGGAGGTGATGGAATAAGTCTCATAAGAGACATTGCAGTAATTGATTTACCACAACCAGATTCTCCGACAATGCCAATTGTTTCACCTTTTTTTATATCAAAGCTTACATCATTTACACTTTTTACAATTCCTTTATTAGTGTAAAAAGAAGTTTTTAAATTTTTAAACTCAACTAATGGTTTAGTCATAGATTCCAAATCCCTTCTTTAAATTAGCAATATTACTTTCTTATTCTATGATAAAAAACTTAATCATTCAATTTAAATTAATTACTATAGATAATATTAATAGATATTAGTATATATATATATAATATCTATTAATATTGAAAGTAGTAAATAAATCTAGTAGTATAAACATGTAATTAGTTAATTTAAATTAAATTTTGGAGAATTATTTGTATAAAAGTTAAAATTTAATTTAAAAACTAAAGTAATTATAGGGGGAAGATTAATGAAATTTAAAAAAATAGCATCAATTATTTTAGTAGGTGTTACTATGTTAGCATTTACAGCTTGTGGTAATAAAGATGCAGAGTCTAATGGCTCAACAGGAGGAACAATAGTGGTTCCTTTAGCTGGTGATCCAGATGTCTTAAATTCAGCATTTGCTAATGTTAAAGAAGCTTCAATAGTATCAAATATACTTTATTCACCATTATATACATATAATAAAGGAGAATTAACTAACTATCTTGCGGATACGATTGATTTTAAAGATAGCAAAGAGTTAACTATAAAATTAAAGAAAGATTTAAAATGGCACGATGGAAAAACTATAACGGCAGATGATATAGTTTTTACAATAGATACTATTTTAGATGAAAATCAAAATTCATCATCTAGACAATACTTATTAATAGAAGAAGAACCAGTAAGTGTTGAGAAAATAGATGAGTTAACGATAAAAATAACTTTACCGGTTGCAAGTGATACATTCCTATATAGTATGTCTAAAATATCTCCAATACCAAAACATGTATTTGAAGGAGAAACAGATATTGCAAAATCTGAAAAGAATAATAGTCCTATAGGCTCTGGTCCTTTTAAATTTAAAGAGTGGAACAAAGGAGAGAGCTTATTATTTGAGAAAAATACTGATTACTTTGGTGGAGAGCCTAAAGCTGACATGGTAGCTATGAAAATAATACCTAATGAGGCAAGCCAAGAGGCAGCTATGAATAGCGGTGAACTTACATTAATGAAAGCTAATGTAGAAGCTTATGAAAAATCACAAAAAAATGATAAGTTACAAACATATACATATAGTGAAAATAGATTAAATTATATAGTATATAACGAAAATGTTGAAAGTATGAAAAATTTAAAGTTTAGACAAGCATTATCGTATACATTTGATAGAAATGAAATGATAGAATCAGCATATGGAGAAGCTGATTCTGAACCAGCTAAATCTATATTAGTTCCAGAAGCTGATTTTTACACAGAAAAAGATGTTGAAGGATATGACTATGATTTAGAAAAAGCGAAGACTTTATTATCTGAAAGTGGAGTAACTTTAGATAAATTAAAGCTAGGTTATAATACGGCTAGATTTGGACATAAAAACTACGCATTAGTGGCACAACAACAATTAAAGAAATTAGGAATAGAAGTTGAATTAATTCCTTATGAAAGTAAAGCATTCTTTAATGTATTATTTAGTGCTTCTACAGAAGTTGATATGTATGTAAATGGATATGCTTGGGGATTAGAGCCAAATCCATATAGAGGTATGTATGAAACTGGAACATTCCACAACCAAACTAACTACTCAAACTCTGAAGTAGATAAGTTATGGAATGAAGGAGCTAAGGAATTGAATAAAGAAAAACGTCAAGAAATATATGAAAAAATACAATCATTAGTATCAAAAGATGCTCCTATTTATACAATAGACTATGAACAAAACTTAATGGTTGCACAAAAAGGATTAAAAGGAATAGAAGAAGCTAAATCTACAAGTGTACTTATGTTTGAGGATTGGTCAAAACTTTATGTAGATTAATTTTAGTAAATATAAAAAGGAGGATAAATTATCCTCCTTTTTATATTGAAAAAATTTTAAGTGTTAAAAATTTATTAATTACTAAGGTGAATTTTAGAGAAGTGGAGGAATTATGTTTAAATTAATATTAAATAGATTAAAAACATTAATACCTATGTTAATAATTATATCTATAATTTCATTTGGACTTTTAGAGTTAGCACCAGGAGATCCTGCCGATGCATATATAACACCTTTAATGAGTACACAAGAAATTGAAAATATAAGAGCTAATATGGGATTAGATAAACCAGTCTACGTAAGATATGGTAATTGGATAAAAAATACTTTAAAAGGTGACTTAGGAGTATCTTATATTAATCACTCTCCAGTATCAGAACAAATAGGGGAAAAATTTGAAAATACATTAGTACTAATGGGAACATCTTTAATATTATCTATATTAATATCAATACCTATTGGAATATTATTTGCAGTTAAAAAGGATTCAAAAATAACTAAGATAGGTAAAGTTATAAATTATATTGGAATATCACTACCATCTTTTTGGATAGGAATGATTTTAATAGCAGTATTTTCTGTAAATCTAGGATTATTCCCTACAGGTGGAATGCAGACAATAGGAAATGATAGTTTATTAGACTTAATTAAACATTTAATTTTACCAGTAATAACTATTAGTTTGTACAATACATCGATATTTACAAACTATGTAGAAGAAAGTGTATTAAGCCAACTAAAAAAGCAGTATGTTGTAACTGCTAGGGCAAAAGGATTATCAGAGAGTGTAATATTATTTAAACATGTACTTATCAATTCTGTGACTTCTATAATAACAATATTAGGAATAAGTATACAAAGACTTGTTACAGGAGCATTTATAGTAGAGGTGGTTTTTTCATGGCCAGGCATGGGAAGACTTATGATAGATTCAATTTTTTCTAGAGATTATCCTATGATAATGGCGATTACTATGATGTCAGCTTTATTTTTAATAGTAGGCAATTTAATAGCTGATATATTATACATATTAACTGACCCTAAGATAAGAAGCAGTAAAGGAGGATTCTAAAAATGATAAGAAAATTATTAAATAAATTTAAAAAAAATAAATCTCTAGTATTAGCTTCAACGGCTTTATTTATAATATTTATTATAGTATTACTTTCGTTTGTCTTAAATATTGATGCAAATTTTATAGATACTAGCAAAAAACTCCAAGAGCCAAGTATAAATCATATATTTGGAACAGATGAATTAGGTAGAGACTACTTTGCTAGGGCACTTTATGGAGGAAGGATATCATTAAGTGTTGGAATATTATCAATGTTAATATCAGTAGTAATAGGAACTATAGTAGGAGTTACTAGTGGTTATCTTGGCGGAAAGATAGATAATTTTATAATGAGGGTAATTGATATATTAATGAGTGTACCTAGTTTTTTGGTATTAATAGTGTTGAATAGTTACCTTAGACCGAGTGTTTTTATGATAATAACTATTATAGGTCTTTTAAGTTGGATGGATGTTGCAAGGATAGTAAGAGGAGAAACTTTAAAAATAAAAGAAAATGATTATTGCCTTGCAGCAAAATCACTTGGAATTAAAACTAAGAATATAATTATTAGACATATTATTCCTAATTTAAGAAATGTTGTATTAGTGGCAGCATCTCTAAATATAGCAAGTGCTATTTTAACAGAATCAGCTCTTAGCTTTTTAGGATTAGGAATTCAGCTGCCTTTAGCTTCTTGGGGAAATATGTTACAAGATGCACAAAGACATATGTTTGATAAATTATATTTAGCAATTTTTCCAGGATTATTAATATTTTTAACTGTTATGAGTTTAACTATATTAAGTAAGAAATTATCTAATCAAAATGATTAGTTTTGAATATAAAAATATAAATAAATTAAAAATAAAAATGGATATACGATGAATAATATAAAGACTTTAATAATTTAAATAACTCTAGTTTAGGTATTACTAGTGATAAAGTTTTTAGTTAATAGATTATGAAATAGATGAAAGTTTTGTAGTAGATGGAAAATTTAGTTATACTAAATAAAATAGAGATAATTATATATTTTTAATAATATTAAAAGTTAGAGGGAAGGTTATATATATGAAAAACCGACAATTTGAAATTCTTATCTATTTGTTAAAATATAAAAAATGTACTTATAGTGAATTGGCACTTAAATTTGAAGTAAGTACTAAAACTATTGAACGTGATATAGACAGACTTTCAGTTATGGGTATTCCTGTTTACTGTTCACAAGGATTTGGGGGAGGTGTTTTTTTAGATGAAAACTATAAGTTTTCAACTTCTTTTTTTACACAGGAGGATATTCAACATATAGTATTGGCATTACGAGTGGCAGATAGCTTTTCAACTATACCTCGTAAAGATTCTATTATTCAGAAGCTATGTTTTATAGCACCTGAATTGACTGTACTTTTTGAGAGGGATATGCAAAACTACTTGAGTATTGACATTATGAGTGAACAAGTTGATAAAGATACTAATATATGTAAAGCTATAAATTTTTGTTTGGATGAAGAAGTATTTGCAACTATTAATGGTGTAGAACGTGTGGCATGTATTGGTTATGTATTAAAAGTAGATGGTCTATATTTATTCTCTTACAATGATAAATATCAATTATTTAAGGTTAATGATATTAAGGAAATTCAAATTAGTGATACCTACTTCGAACGTGATTTTCTCAGTTATGAGGAATATAAAAAAAATATTAGATAAACTAGACATATGATGTCGTATTTATTTGATATTCTTATCCGTGGAGGTGTCATACAATGGATAAGAATATTTATGAAGAAAAATCATTAAATGAATTAATTTTTATGTTTGGTGTTCCGTCAATTTTAGCATTAATTATAGAAATGCTAACTAGTGTGGCAGACACTTACTTTGCAGGTCATATTCCTATAGGAGGTGATACAGCATTATCTGCAATGGCAATTTTATCACCACTACTTAGTAGCTTTACAGCGTTACAGACGCTATTTGCTATGTCGAGTGGTATTTTAATGGCGAAATATCTTAATGATTCAAAAATACAATATCAATGCTTATTGGTAGGAGTTTTTATGTCTATGTTGATTTCAGCTATAGTATCATTTGTTTGTGCTGTATGGATAGACCCAATTTTATATTTTATAGGTGCAGATGGACAGATTTATTCTCTCGCTAAAGAATATCTACGGATTCATCTTATAAGCAATGTTATAAGCAGTGTAGGTTATACACTTACTTGTTGTATTCGTGCAATAGGATATCCAAAGATTGAAATGATAATTATAATAGTTGCAGTTATTATAAATATTATATCGAATGCTATTTTCACATTTGGATTAAATATGGGTATTAGTGGTCTTGCTTTTGGAACTTTAGTAAGTGAACTTGTGTGTGCATGTGCTGCTATAATTTTTCTAATTAAGAAAAATATATGGAGGGGTATTACATATCCAAGTTTCTCTAAAATAATATTACTTGCTACAGAGATGTTTAAAATCGGGTTTGCTCAAACTGTTATTCAGATTCTTAGTGGATGTAGTGGTTTCTTTGTTAACATACGTTTACTATCACTAGGTAATACAGTATCAGTAGCAGCATGGAATGTGGCACAGAGAATATATATACTTTTACTTATGCCAATTGTTGGATTAACACAAGGTATTCAAACTATTATTGCCTACTTTGGAGGTATAGGAGAAGAGGAAAAAGTACAAAAAATATCTAAATTGGCACATATATATTGCGCTTGCTATGGTTTATTAGCACTGATATTAGTACTATTCTGGGGTGATAATGTAGTGAAATTATTTGGTGGAAATCAAGAAATAATTAAGCTTTCAAATAGCATAGTAGTTATTATTTTTAGTTGTTTCCCAATAGTTGGGATTTTTTATACGAATATGACATTGCTTCAAGTTACTGGTAAGGAAATGGATTCTGTTGTCCTAGCACTAACAAGACAGGTATTTTTATTATTGCCACTTATATTATTGATACCATATTTATTTTCGGCTACGGGACGTTCTCCATTGATAGGATTATTCATAGCAACACCAGTAGCGGATATAAGTGTTGTAATAATCTCAATGATTATGAAAAAGAAATCATTGAAAAAATATGAATAATAAACATAGTTATATTATAATTATAATATTTAATGGTATCACTATACTATTGTTGTAGCATATTTAGTATGGTATACTTCAGTAGAATATACGATAGAAATGAGGTTTAAAATGAAAATGATAAAGTCTTTTAAGGTACTGATTCTTGCACTTTTAATAGTAATATCAACATCTATTAATAGTATAGCTAGTGCACAAAATAATGCAAAGCAAATTCAAGGAATAATTGCTGAATCAGCAATAGTTATGGATATGGATACTGGAGAAGTTATTGCATCAAATAATGCTGATAAACAGCGACCTGTAGCTAGTACAATTAAGTTATTAACATCATTAATTTTTGCAGAGAATACTTCAAAATCAGAGCAGATTTTATTTACTAAAGATTCACTTAAAACTACCCAAACAGCATTAAATAATTTTAAAAAAATTAATGTAGGTGATAAAATTTCAAGTAATGATCTTATGAAAGCTGTTATGATTTTTTCTGCTAATGATGCTGCATATTTAATGGCAGATTCTGTAGCTGGAAATACTAAGGATTTTGTAAAGATGATGAATGATAGAGTTAAATCACTTAGATTAAAAGATACATACATAGTAAATCCTTGTGGATTAGAAAGAAATGCTCTAAATCCAGATAGTAAAAAAATTAATTTATCAAGTGCATATGATATAGCAATAATAGCAAGTGAAGCATATAAGAATGAGTGGATTAGAGATATAATTTCGGATAAATATAAAAATACATCTATTGATTTATCAGGAGCACCGATTATTGTCGAATCAAGAAATAAAATTATTGGTGAAAAGGGCAATGTAGGTGGAAAGACAGGAAATGAAACACAATCAGGTCATTGTTTCGTTGGTTTTTTTGAAAGAGATGGTAGAAATTTAGTTACTGTAGCTCTTAAATCTCAGTATGGAGTAGATGGTACAAATGTATTTAATGATACAAAATTAATTGCAGACTATGGATATAACTCTAAAAAGCAGATATTTAAAAAAGTTGGAGAAGAAATTGGTAAAGTACAATTAGAATATAAAGTATTTAGATTTTTTGGACAGGAAAAGAGTGTAACAGCTCCTATTGTAGCATCAAAAGATATAATGTATTATAAAAATGATATCAATGATAAAAATGCAAAAATAGAATATAATAGTAAAGATAAAAATGCTTGGAAGTTAGCAAATGAAGAAGTAGAATTAACGTTTTCGTTACCAAATAATGAATCAAAGATACCAGGAAAGATAGATATATCATTATTTGATTTAATCAAAATGAATATTGGATTATATGCTACTGTTATCATAGGAGTTGCTTTAGTATTATTAATAATAGTGTATGCCATTAGATTTATTAATAGAAGAAATAAAAAAAATAGATTTAGTAAAAGGTATAAAAGTAAACGAAGAAGAAGATAATTAATAAACATAATACAGCAAGTGTCTTAAGCTTATTTAAGACACTTTTTTTGTACAAGAATAATACATAGATATAAGGTTTATGTAAGATTTGAAGATAGATGTATTTCAAAATATAAATTAATAGAAAAACATAAATATATAAGAAAGGAGAACATATGATTAGGATAGGCATATGTGAAGATGAAAAAGATATACAGAGCTTAATAAAAGATTATATTGATATCATATTAAAAAATACAGAGTATGAAGTACAAAAATATGATTCAGGAGAAGAATTACTAGAATCAAATTTTAAATATATAGATATATTACTTCTTGATATACAAATGGGTCAACTAAATGGAATGGATACTGCAAGAAAGATACGAGAAGTGGATAACAATATGGAGATAATATTTACAACTTCTTTAATAGATTATGTACAAGATGGATATGAGGTAAGAGCATATAGATATTTGTTAAAGCCTATAGAATTAGAAGAATTAGAAAAGCATGTATTAAACTGTATTAAAGAAATTAAAAAAAAGAAGAATAACTACATAATAATAGAAAATAAGTCTAATACATATAAGATTTACTCAAATGAAATAACATATATAGAGGTTCAAAAAAAGAATATGTTAATACATACAATAAATAAGAAATATGATATAAGGTATAGTTTAAATAAAATAGAAAAAGATTTAAATCTAGACAAATTTGTAAGATGCCATAAAAGTTTTCTAGTTAATTTAAATTATGTGGAAAATATAAAGCCAAATATTGCAATACTAGAAAGTGGAGAAGAAGTATCTATTAGTAGATATAGGTATAAAGATGTTAAAGAGAAATTCTTAAAGTTTCTTGGTGATATAATATGCTAGATTTTATGTATGAGTCAACATTATTTTTATCAGTATTTATACGTTTTGCTATTCTTAAAGGGATATTAACTTACAAAAAAGAAGGTAATCAAAATCAAAAAATTGTATTTTATATTTTATTGTTATTTATTTGTATTATATCTAAGTTGTATAACATTAACCAAATTAATGGTAATAACAGTAATAATTTGATTGATATTACACTATTTAGTGTGTGGGGGATATACTATATATATTTTTATAAGATAGGATATATTAAATATATAATTTCATTTTGTTTATTTAATGTATATTATGACTTGTTTTATATAACTTTGAATAGAGCTTTATTTATGTGCGTTACAGGTTATTCATCATCATCTGAAGAATCTCTATTAGTATCAGATTTTGAAAATCAAAAAATACAAATATATGCTTATATATTAACAATATGTATCTATTTCATAATTATAAAGATTGTTAATCATCTACAGCTATTTGATATGGAAAAAAGAAATTATATATATTTATTCATTGCTTTATTGGTCAATATAATTAATATAATTGGAAGATATACATTGGGTATTTATTCTATAGGCGAGAACTTGTATATAAATACAATTTTACATAAATGGAGGAAATCAGTTCCAATTCTATATGATGAATGGGGTTATTTTGACCAGATTGTAGTTCCAAAGTTAGTAGGGGCAAGTATAATAACAATAATATTATTATTTAGAAGAACAATAAAAGAGAATAAAGTAAAATTTCAGAATGAATTAATGCAAAATAAATTAGATATGCAATATAGCTATTACTTAAATATTCAAGAATCTCATATGAAGGTTAAAAGACTTTATCATGATATAAATAATCATATTTACTGTATAGGTAATATGAAAAATAATAATAAAGAAATTGATGAATACGTAAGTAATTTAAAAGATGAACTTAAAGAATATATATATATCTATAATACAGGAAATATGATATTAGATATTATAATCAATGAAAAGCATACATTATGTACAAAGAAAGGTATTAAATTTATTTGTGATATAAACTTTTCAAAAGTTGATTTTATAAAACCAATAGATATATCTAGTATATTTGCTAATATTTTAGATAATTCAATAGAAGCTTGTGATAAAATTTGTGATGAGGATATTAATAAATATATTAGGATTAAAGGAACTATATCAAAATCATATTTTGTACTTAAATGTGAAAATAGTAAAGTAAATATTGTTAAAGTTGATAAAAATATATTATTAACAGATAAATTGGACAAATTTATACATGGAATAGGAATTCAAAGCATTAAATCATCCTTAGAAAAATATAATGGAGAAATATTATTTGAAGAGGAGAAAGAAAAATTTACACTAAACATATACATACCACTTAATCAAAATACTGACAGTTGGGTCGATTAACCTGCTAGTTGGGTCATATATATTGATACTAAAAAATAAGGATGTTATCTTTTAATTGAAAAAGATAATGTGCTTATTTTTTTATTAGAAGAATTTATAACAAGGATTAGCTATAAAGGAAGGTACTATAAAAATCATAAGAGCTTGAAGTACAAAGGATAGTTAATAAATATGTATGAAGTAGAAATACAAATGGAGGAAAAATGTATATGAAAGTAAAAAAATCTATACTAGCTATGCTAGTGGTTTTAACAGTAAGCGCAAGTTTAATGGTAGGATGTTCATCTACTAAATCCAATGAAGGTTTAAGTGATTTAGAGCGAACTACGAAAAACTCAGTTGAAAGTGAAGAAGATGAATCTATCAAGCTATTTAAAGATTACTCAAAAAAAACTAACACAATAGAGGGAGTGGATGAGGTTAAAAAACATTTATCTAAAACATTTTCAAAAGCTATAACAGATAGTGGTTATAGTATTGCTAACTCAGAGCCGGATGGTAGCTTTGTAGTATCTATAAATGGTTTTGAAAATCCACCTGAAAAAGATATTAGAAGTCTATTTTACTCTATGTCTGAAGACTGTAAAGAAGGAAAGGCAACACTAGATATTCTGTGCGCTAAAGAATATTCTGAGAATGATAAATTATATGAGAGTGATAAATACATTAAATTTTTATATAACATATTTAAATCATTAACTAATACTAAATTAACTGAGAAAGAATTCTCTTATGTAGTTGTAAAAAAACTTAATGAAGGAGTTGGATTTGTAGAACTTCCTTATATGAATGATATACATGTTGAAGTTGATAATAAAATCAAAAAAAATATAAAGGTATTAAAACTAAGTATAGTCTATGAATTTGATATTCCAAAGCATTAGTATAACAGACAAATTTATTATACAAATAAAGTGTATTATAGATAGACTTTTATTAAGATAAGGAGAAAGATATGAAAAAATATAAAGCTATTTTACTAGTATTAATTATAGGATTTACAGGATTTCAAATATATGATAAATGCTTTAAACCTTGGAATGAAGCTGAAAAAAGAATCAATAAATATATGGTAGAGCAAGGAGTTTCAAAAGATGATATAAGTAGTATAATAAAAGAAAAATCAAAGAAAGCAAGTTACAGTGGTATCCTTTATAAGGTACATTATAAAGAGGAGCCTCAATATGAATATCAATATTTTTACAGTGATGATTTTTATTCTTTATATATAAACAAAGTTTTATTTCAAATATATGATGTAATTAATGGTCATGAGCTGATAGATGTTAAGGAGCTTAATAATGTAAAATATCCGCCAATTTATTTGAATAAATAAATTATAAAAATGTATCAAAAATTACTACAGTTTAAAACTTAGGTAGTGTTGTAAATAAAAAAGGAAATTCTGTTTTATTAAGATTTGAAAATAAAGATTATATAATTGACAAATTAAATAAATTGATAGGTAGGCTTCCTAAAATAATGATGAAATAGCTAAGAATACGGGAAATATTATAACTATTAGTGAGTATAAAATTTTATTAAAAGAGTTAACTTGAGTTTTAGAAAAGTAATAAAAATCATTAATCAGGTAGATTTTTAACTTATCTACCTGATTAAAAAATTATTTATAAAAATTAGTATCTCTAAGTATCTGAGCTTGTTTACGATTAATCAAAAATTGTTTTAATTCAGTAAGGCATAAAAATAAAATAGCTCTATTCTCAAATTCTATTCTATTTATAGGTAGGGGTTGATTTTTCATACTTATAATTAGCCTATCCAATTCTTCAAGGAGAAGATTTCCAGTTTCAGCTTCAAATTCAGTATGGCCTATTTTATGTATAAAAGCAGATATAATATGAGACTGTGGTGGTGTACAACTTAACTGAGATACATGACTGTACAAGTTCTCTAATATATTTCGTTGGTTTTTTATAATTTCCATATGGTCTAAGAAAAATCTAGTATCACTTGATAAATTATTATTAATATTATTATAAGCTTCAGAAATACTATTATTAATAAGTAAATTTAAAGTATATAAATCCTTATTATATCTATTTTCATCTTTAGGATTTACAATAAGGTCTGCAATATCTATAAGTACAATGCTTACTTCTTCTTGTAGATTTTTCTGACCTTTATATATTTTATGTATATTTGTTGGAATATACATATTTATTATGACGCCTATTCCAGCACCTATTACA
>JAVXLU010000027.1:20050-21933 GCA_036646635.1 Romboutsia sp. | reverse complement strand
GTACTTGGTGGGTAACTGCCTGGGAGAGTAAGACGTAGCCACGTAATCTTTTTTTTGTTTAAATACTTTATGTTTCATAAATACTAAATATAAAGTATTTAATATTCACATTTCAAATTTGTTTTAAGTATAATAAAATAAAGGAGTTTGAGGTGAGTATATGCAAAAGGTATTTCATGCAAGTGAGAAGTTATTCTTTGACATATTAATTATATGCCTAGTGTCTTTTATTTACTTTAACTTTATTCCTATGACAAAGTTAACACTTATTATAGGGATAATATTTACTTTAGTTTACTTTGGAGTTAACTTCTATGTAGGATATAAATATAATCTTAAGTTATTAGATTCATTAGTTGTAGGAGTATTAGGATGTGGGATGGGTTTATTTTTATTATTCTTTGCAATATACACATATTGTGTATTGAATAGTCCAGATACCGCATTATGGATAGTAACTCCATATTTTATTCCGACGATGTCACTAATTAAAATATTTTTTAAAGAAGTAACTCTATCATATGTGTTTTATTTAATGATTATAAATATAGTTTTGGTTATAATTGGTTCATTTAGTAGAAAGATTATGAATAAATTATTACATTAATTTGAATACTTATATATATAATAAAAAATAAGGTATGGTGATTATATGTATGAGGTACAAATGAAGTGTTTAAATGAAAATAATAATATATTAAATTTCACTTGTGAGAAATTTAATGTAGAAAATAGGGGATATAGATTTGAAAATATAATTATTAAAAACTTTAAGATAAGTGAATTTGAAGTTAATAGTGAAGATGTAGCTTTGATAAAGATTAGATGAAAAAGTAGTCAAATTGTACTGATACCCAAAAGTTGGGCTTTATGCTGGAATGAGTTTTCATTCCAGCATTTTTAATTTTATACAATTTTATAGTCATATTCGATTTTATAATTAATCGGACCACACCACTTTAATTTTTATTTAATTCTTTTATTATTGTAGTAATAAATATATTCTTCTATAGCTAACTTTAGTTCTTCGAAACTAATATATATATTACCATAATATATTTCTTGTTTAATTATTCTTAGAATTTTTTCATAGGTGAATTATCAAGGTATGTATCTTTTCGAGACATACTTTAAAATATTTTATTACTTTTAAGTATCGTGATATATTTATTGATTTGATATGTATTAACCCATATTTTAATTTGAGTTTCACTAGCAATACCATATTACTTTGCTATTGAATCAGGCCCTTCTTCTCCATCTAAATAGTATTTAAGAACTTATATTTAGCTATAAAAACACACCAATCGTTAGATTTTCGTCCAACAATTGTGGTGCAGTACAAAATGGATACTTTTTTTTATTACAAGAGATTAACTTGAATAATGGACATAATTATTTATAAGTTTAATGTGATAAAAGAAACAAAATATTTAGGTATAAAAAAATCTAAATATAATAAAATTTTCAATATGATATAATTAAAATATGAGCAAAATAAGTAAAAAGAAGGTGTTTAATATGAAATATCTGTATAAAGAAGAAAATATAAATAAAAAAATAGATAAATTTATAGATATATACAACCAAATAGTAAAAGAAAATAATAATAAATCTAATAATATAATGATAATAGTACCTAATAATAGTACAAGAAATAAATATCAAGAGAAAATAAATTTAAGTTTTAGTGAAGAGATTAAAGTAACTACATATTTAGGATTCATAAAAAAAGAACTTATTAAATTTTGGTCTTTAGTAGATAGAAAATGTGATAAAATACACAAAAAAGTAATATCGCCAATATTTATTTCTAATAGTTTATCAGACTATATAATAAATACACAAGTAGAAAGTAAAAGAAGTTTAGACGGTTACTTTCA
>JAVXLU010000027.1:0-20019 GCA_036646635.1 Romboutsia sp. | reverse complement strand
TACTAATATTAATAAAGCTTCATTGAGTTTAATCGATTTTACTACTATAGGAGAAAAGATTTACTTATCTAAAAAAAATAGAGATAATATAATGAGATTTTCTTATAGTCAAATGAATGAAATAGCGGAGTATTATATAGATACTTTACTATCAAATGCTATGGTAGATAATTCTCTTTGTGTATATTTATACAATAATTATTTGCTTAAAGATCAAGTATATATAAAGTATATAAAAAAAGAAATAAACTATTTAATAATAGATGCTCTTGAAAGTTGCAGCATAGCTGAAATTGATTTTATAGATACATTAGAAGAAAATCTAAAAAGTTTATATATGAATTTTAATAAAACTAGAGATTACTCAGTATTTAATAATATAGACACAGAATATATAAATAAATTTATAAAATCAAAAGTTGAATATGATGATTGTATATTTAAAAAGGTTACTCTTGAAGATATATCACTTTTACCGGTTAATATAGATTTAAATGAATCTAGTCAGTTATATAATGAAATGATAGATGAGATATGCTATAAGGTAATAGAAATTGTTAAAAATGGCACAAGTCCTAGAGATATATCTATAATATCTCCAATAAATAATATAGTTTTAGATTATAAAATAAAAAGAAATCTAGAAAATAATAATATAAAAGTTTTTAATAATAAAAAAGATAAAAGAATAATAGATTATCCTTATGCTAATGCACTAGTAGTAGCTACTTGTATTTTTTATGGATATATGGAATTTATAAAGGAAGAAGAATTTATAAATTTTATAGAGATAATTTTAAATGTAAATAGAATACAAGCATTTAAGATTTACAGGAATAAAGATAATTATGATGAATATTTAAATATTTTAGAATATATAAATAGAAAAAAAGATAGTAATATAAAAATAACTGAATTCTTAATTCAATTTTATGTAGATAAAATGTTAGTTTTAAAATATGGAAAAAATAATGTACAGGTATGTAAAATTATAATAAATGAAAGTGAAGTATTTACTGAAAATATAGAATTACTAAATTTAGATAAAAATAAAGAAGAAATATTTATACAAGCACTTAAAACAACAATAAATGATTACTATTCAATATCTGAAATAGAAGAGTTAAATAATTCGGATAGAGTTTTAATAACAACTCCATATGCTTATATATCATCTAGTTTAAATAGACCAATACAACTTTGGGTTGATATAGGAAGTAATGCATGGAATATGAAAATAGAGAAAGATATAAGTAATATAATAGTACTTAGAAAATCATTTGAAGAGAATAAAATTTATACTGATAATATAGAAGAAGAATATAAAAAATATTACCTATATAATATGATTTATAATCTTTTAGTAAATTCAAGGCAAGTATATTCATTTAAAAGTGAATATACTGTAAATGGATATATTCAAGAAAGTATATTATATAGTGTGATATTAAAACTATTAGATAAAGGGGAAGGTCAAAATGAATAATATAAATTATAGGAAAGACCAACTACCTATAATAGAATATAGTGAAGGAACTATGGCAGTACCAGCAGTACCTGGAGCAGGTAAAACATTTATAGTAACAAATTTAGTAGCTAAACTTTTAAGAGAAAAAAGGCATGAAGGATCAAAAATATTAATACTTACATATATGAATAGTGCAGTAAGCAATTTTAAGGGAAGGATTAAAAAATTGCTTCAAGAAAATAATATAAAAGAAGAAAATTCATATGAGGTTATGACGATACATAGCTTAGCGGTAAAGATAATAAAAGAAAAACCAGAGGTTATAATGCTAAGTGAAGAATTTAGTATAGCTGATGATTTACAGAAAAACATAATACTTACTGAATGTATAAATAAGTTTAGGTTAAATGGAGGAGAACGAGAATTTCAGTGGTTTTTAAAAGAGCAAAAAGATGGTGAGTGGAGAAATAGAATGGTTGATGCTTGGGAAAATGGATTTTATGAACTTGTAGGAAATGCTATAGGAGAATTAAAGTATAAAGAAATATATCCCAAAAAATTAGAAACTATAATAGAAGATTCATATAAAGGAATATTAAAAGTTATACTTCCTATATACAAACAGTATGACAATAAGTTAAAGCAACAGGGTTTATTAGATTATGATGATATATTAATTTTAGCATATAGAGCACTTAATTTAGATGAAAGTTTAAGATTAAAATTTCAAAATAAATATAAGTATATATTCGAAGATGAATGCCAAGATTCTAATGAAATACAAGGAAAAATAATCAAGTTAATATCTAAAGAAAATAATAATTTGGTTAGAGTTGGAGATATAAATCAAAGTATTACAGGTACATTTTCATCATCAAATCCAAAATATTTTAAAAGTTTTATAACAGAGTCAGATAATTGTTATAGAATGGACATGTCTAATAGAAGTTCTAAGGATATATTAGATTTAGCGAATAGATTAGTTAAACATGTTAATTTAGAATTTAGACAATTAGAATGTAGAGAAGCATTAGAAAATATAGAGATAAAGACAGTTCCAAATGGTATGGGATATAAAGAGAATCCTAATCCTAATATATATAGTATAAATACAAAAAGATATCTAACTTGGAATGAGGAAATAGAAAAAACAGTAGCATATGTAAAAGGAATAAAGAAAAAATATCCAGATAAAAGTATAGGAATATTAGTACCTTTTAATGATCAAATAACACAAGTTGCTAAAAAACTTAGTGAAAATAATATGGAATTTGAAGAATTAGGACCAAATTCAATTAATAAAAGAAGAACTATTAATAATATAGCTTATATTATTGATTTTATATTAAATTGTGATGACATAGAAAGACTTATAAATATTCTAGATAAGATATTTATACATACAGATAATGAATTAGTAAAAAAAGATTTTTTAGATATACTTAAGAAAAATGATACAGAAAATTTAATATATAACTTAAATGACAATCAAAATTTAATAATAGATAGTAAGAGTGAATTATATGAAAGCTTTTCAAAAGGAATAAAAGTATTAAAAGATATAATAGAGTATCCAACTTCAAGATTAGATTTATTGATTTTATTTATAGGGGAAAAGCTAAATCTAGAAAAAGAAGAAAAAGCTGTAATTGATTATATAGCTTTTTATATGAAATATTTAGTAACAGAAAATATGTATATAAGTTTAATAGATTTATATGAAATATTATTTAATACAAAGAATAAAGTATTTAATCATATTATAGATGTTGTATATGAAATGAATGGTTATGAACCACAACCTGGAAGCATAACAGTTTGTAATTATCATAAGTCAAAAGGTATGGAGTGGGACTGTGTATTTTTATTAGGTCTTGTAGAATATAATTTTCCAGATAATATTACTCAAAAATTTCAATGTGATAAATGGTATTTAAAAGACAGATATAAAAATCCAATTGCAGTTACTAAAGCTGAAATAGATGCAATAGTTACAGGAAAAAATTATATAGATTATATGAAACAAACTAAGATAGATTTAATTAATGAGAAAATAAGATTACTTTACGTTGGCATAACTAGGGCTAAAGAAATGTTAATATTATCATGTAGTTCTTATAAAGATGAAAGTGATATAGGAAAGAAAAATAAACAGCAAAAATCATCATTATATATAAATGAACTTGAAAAATATATTCAGTATAAAAAATCGTTTAAAAGGAAGTGAAATTAATTGAATAATAAATTAAATAATTTTTGCTATAGCCAAAACTCAATAAATACATACAAATCATGTCCTTTAAAATTTAAATATAAATATATTGATAAAATAAATTGGAAACAAGATGACATAGAAAATAGAGAATACTATGAAGGATTAAAAAAAGGACGAGACTTTCATCTAATATGTGAAAGATATTTTAATAATATACCATTAGGTATAGATAATAAGCAAAATATATTTAATTTATGGATGAGTAAAATAAAAAAAATAGTACCTATAAAAAATGAATATATATACTTACCAGAGTATGAGATTAGATATAATTTAGGAGATAATATTATACAAGCAAAGTATGACCTAGTTATACTAAAAGAAGATAAAATTGAAATATGGGATTGGAAGACAGAAAATAAAAAAATAGATTATAAAAGCATAGAAAATAGAATGCAAACTATTGTTTATATGTTTTTAGTTAAAGAAGTAATACCTAAATTATGGGGTATTGACATAGATACTAAAAATATAAGTATGAAATACTATCAACCGTTATTTGAAGATGGAATTGTTACAATCTCATATAATGATGAAAAACATAATGCAAATAAGATAAAATTAAATGAATATATAAATATGATAATAAATACTAAATATGATAATAAACAGGAAAAGTATAAGTATGAATTAATTAGTAATAAAAATCACTGTAAATTTTGTGAGTTCAATAAATTATGTAATGGGCAAGATATAAATTATGATATTTTAGAGGAGAAAATTTATGAGTCTTAGGTTTGTGTTAGGTAGAGGAGGAAGTGGAAAATCTACTTATATGTTAAATGAAATAAAGAAAAGAGTACAAGATGATGAAATTACTCCAGTTATTATGATAGTTCCAGAACAATATACATTTGAAATGGAAAAAAGAATGAGTAAACTATTCTTAGATAAAGAAAAAGATAAATTTTTAAGATCAAGAGTATTAAGTTTTAAAACTATGAGTAATATAGTTTTTTCTTATGTAGGAGGTTTAACTGAAGTTAATATAAACTCAAGTGGTAGAGCGATGATGACTTATAGAGCGATAGAAAATGTAAGTAAGGAACTTGATATATTCTCAAAATCATCTTCTCAGTCTGGATTTGTAAGTTCTATCTCTGATATTATATCAGAGCTAAAACAATATAGTATAAGTGCAGAAATGTTAGAAAACATAAGTGGAGAAATTGACAATGAGACTTTAAGCTTAAAGTTAAAGGATGTAAGTAAAATATATAAAGAATATGAAGAAAAGTTACATGAAAACTATGTTGATTCACAAGATATACTTAATTCGTTAGCTGAAAAATTAGGTATATGTGATTATTTTAAAGATGTATATATTTATATAGATGAATTTACTGGATTTACTCCTAATCAGTACAGAGTATTAAAAAGCATATTTAGTAAAGCAAAAGAAGTATATATATCATTAACTGTAGATAATATAGGGGCTATATCTTATAATAAAGCAGATGCATTTTCAAGAACTAAATTTACATATCAAAAACTTATTAAATTATGTAGTGAAGAAGGTGTATCAATACTTCCATCAATTAATTTAAATAATTCTGTGGTACAAAGATTTAAAAATAGTGAAGAATTACAACACTTAGAAAGATATTACCATTCATATCCATATAAGACATATGATAATCCAACTCAGAATATAAAAATAAAAGAATTTAATAATTTATACTCAGAAGTGGAAGAAATAGCTAAAGAAATAATAACTCTAGTAAAAGATAAAAATATTAGATATAGAGATATAACTATAGCTACAAGAGATTTAAATAAATATGATTTTTTAGTACACTCAATTTTTAATGAATATGAGATTCCAAATTTTATAGACAAAAAAAGAGAGGCTAAAAGTAATCCGATAATAGTTCTTATTATATCAGTATTAGAAATGAAAAATAGACGATATAGTTATGAAACTATGTTTAGATATTTAAAAAGTGGACTTATAGGTATAAGTAATGATGATGTTAGTTTACTTGAAAATTATGTATTAGCTAATGGTATTAAAGGTAAAAAGTGGTTTGAAGAAAAGTGGACTTATAGAATAAATCATAATATATTAGCAGAGGAAAAAGAATTTGAAATAAAAGCAAGAGATAAAGTTAATGAAATAAAAGATAGAGTATTGAGACCAATAATAAATTTACAAGAAAAATTAAAGGGAAGAAATAGCGTTGAAGATATTTGTAAATTTGTATATGAATTTTTGATAGAAATTGATATGGCAACTACAATTGAAAATTTAGTAATAAACTTTAAAGATAAAGGTGAACTAGATGTAGCAAACCAGTATTCGCAAGTTTGGAATATAGTAATTGATACTTTTGATCAAATGGTAGAAATTATGGGTGATGAAAAAATATCTTTAGATAAATTCATAAAACTTATAAGTTTAGGATTTGATGAATATGAATTAGGATTAGTTCCACCGAGTATAGATCAAGTTTTAGTAAGTAGTGTTGATAGAATGAAAAATGCAAATACGAAATATCTTTATTTAATAGGAACAACAGATGGAACTTTTCCACTTATAGCAAAAGATAATGGACTACTAAGTGACAATGATAGAGAAAATCTAGGTAAGAAAGGGATAGAAGTAGATATTGATAGTAAAACTAAAACTTTTGAAGAACAATATTTAGTTTATAAAGCATTAACTTCAACTAGTGAGAACTTGATAGTTACGTATCCAATTGCAGACCATGAAGGTAAAACAGTAAGAGCATCAATTATAGTATCAAGACTTAAAAAAATATTCCCGAATATAGATAATAGAAGTTATTTACTTCAAAAAGAATCTAAAAGTGATGAAGAATTATTAAATAAAATAACAGTAAAAGCTCCAACATTTAATGAACTTATAAATGAAATAAAAGAATTTGATGATGGAAAAGAAATAAATAACATATGGTTAGATGTATATAGATACTATATAAAGGATAAAGAATATTCTGATATTACTCAAAAAGTAATAAGTGGATTAACTTATACCAATCAAGTTGAAAAAATTGAAGAAGAAAAAATAAAAGCTTTATATGATAAAAATTTAAGTGTTTCTAGGTTAGAAAAATATTCACAATGTCCATTTGCATATTTTATCCAATATGGACTAAAAGCAAAAGAAAGAAAAGAGTATGCATTTACAGCACCAGATTTAGGAACATTTATACATAGTATACTAGACCAATTTTCCAAGCAACTAAGTGTAGATAACTTAGATTGGAGATCTATAGATAGAGTATATATAGAGAATAGAGTATCCCAAATAATAGATGAAATAGTATCAAAAATACCAGGATATATATTAGAAAGTTCTGAAAGGTATAGATATCTTGCACATAGGCTTAAAAATATGCTTATATCAGCAATAAGTATAATTAGCGAACAGATAAAGCAGGGTTCATTTGAACCAACTGATTATGAAGTTGATTTTGGTGTAAAAGGTAAGTATCCTCCAATAAAAATCATACTAAATAATGGTGAAGAAATAAATCTAAGGGGACAAATTGATAGAATAGACGAATTTGAGAATGAAGATGGTAAATATATAAGAATAGTAGACTATAAATCTGGTAAAAAAGATTTAAGCTTAACAGATATATATCATGGATTACAATTACAATTATTAGTATATTTAGATGCGATTTTAGAAAGTGGAAAAGAAAACTTTGAAAACTTAAATCCAGCGGCCATATTATATTCTAGAATTGATGATCCAATAGTTAAATTTGAAGAGAATAAAGAGGATGATGAGATAAGGGAAAATATATTAAAGAATTTAAAGATGCAAGGTATTTTAATTAAAGATTCAAATATTATAAAAGAAATGGATAAATCATTGTCAACAGGAGAAAGAACTACATCTTTAGTAATACCAGCAAACTTAAATAAAGATGGAACGCTAGGAAGACATACAAAAGGTGTAAGTAATGAAGAATTTGAAGTTATAAGAAAGTATGTAAAAAATCTTATAAAAAATTTATGCGAGAGTATGTTAGATGGAAATATAAGTATATCACCGTATAAAAATAAAGATAAAAATTCATGTACATTCTGTAATTACTCAGCTATATGTCAGTTTGATACAACTTTAAAAGATAATAAATATAAAATTATAAATAAGAAAAGTGATGACGATATAATAAATACAATGAGAGGAGAGAAAAAATAATGAGTTCTCCTAAATGGACAATAGAACAACAAGCAGTAATAGATAGTAGAGATTGTAATTTACTTGTAGCAGCAGCTGCAGGTTCAGGTAAAACAGCAGTTTTAGTTGAGCGTATTATACAAATAATAACGGATAAAGATAATCCTATTGATATAGATAAGCTTTTAGTAGTAACATTTACAAATGCAGCTGCTTCAGAAATGAGAGAAAGAGTTGGAGATGCTATAGGAAAAGCATTAGATAAAGATCCTGAAAATAAGCACTTGCAAAGTCAATTAGTTCTTTTAAATAAAGCAAGTATTACAACAATACATTCATTTTGTTTAGAAGTTATAAAGTCTAATTTTCATAAAATAAATTTAGATCCTAATTTTAGAATAGGAGATACAACAGAGTGTACTTTATTAAAGCAAGAAGCAATAGAAGAAGTTTTTGAGCAACTTTATACAGAACAAGACAAAGGATTTTTAAATTTAGTTGAGAGTTATGCAGAGAGAAGAGGAGATAGTAACTTAGCAGATATTATACTTAGTATATATAATTTTGCAATGGCATCTCCAAATCCTAAAGAGTGGCTAGAGGTTTCAGCAGAGCGATTTAATATAGATGATAGTTTTAAATTTTCAGAATCCATATGGGCTAAGGCTATACTTGATACTGTAAGAATAGAAGTAAATGGTATGGAAATAACTATGATAAAAGCATTAAAAAATCTTGAAGGAATAGAAGAACTTGAAACATATTTAGAAAAATTTAAAAGTGATTATAATTCAGTAGTAAGAATAGTAGATGCTTGTAATAAATCATGGAATGAAACTTTTAAAACGATGTCAACTATAAAGTTTGAAAATTATACTAAAGGAGTAAAAAGAATTCCAAAAGATTCACCATCATATATAGCAGATATAAAGAAAAAGGCTGATGATATAAGAAAAAAAGCTAAAAAATCAGTAGACACAATGATAGCGTCAACTTTTTCTAAAAGTAATGAAGATATAAATGATGAAATTAAGCATTTATACAGTGTTTCCAAATCTATATCAGCAACTGTTATAAAATTTGAGGAAGCTTATGATAACAAAAAAAGAGAAAAAGGTATAATTGACTTTAATGATATAGAACATTTTGCATTAAAAATACTTACAATAAAAGACCAAGATGGAAAAGATATACCATCAGATACAGCATTAGTATACAGAGATAAGTTTTATGAGATATTCATAGATGAATATCAAGATAGTAACTTAGTACAAGAAGTGTTACTTAGTACTATTGCAAATATAAAAACTCCAAATAGATTTATGGTTGGAGATGTTAAACAAAGTATATATAGATTTAGACAAGCTAAACCAGAGATATTCTTAAGAAAGTATGCAAAATATGACATAGAAAAAGGGAAATTAAATAGAAAAATAATGTTATATAAAAACTTTAGAAGTAGACAAGAAGTGGTAGATTGTGCAAATTATATATTTGAAAATACTATGAGTACAAATATAGGAGAAATAGATTATAACGAAGGTGAAAGACTTAATCTAGGGGCTATATTTAAAGAAAATGAAAAAGAAAAAGTAATAGTAGGAGGTCCTTCTGAGGTACATATAATGCAAAGCAATATTAAATCAGAATATAGTGATGGTGATGATAAAGAAAGCAGTGAAGATGAGGAAGAAGCAGTAGATAATATACAACTTGAAGCTAGAATGGTTGGTAAAATAATAAAGAACTTAATGCATCCCCAAAAAGATGGAAAAATTCAGATGGTTTATGATAAAAAATTAGATGATTATAGACCAATACAATTTAAAGATATAGTTATACTACTTAGAGCAACATCAGCATGGGCCCCTGTATTTACAGATGAACTTATGGATATGGATATACCAACATATGCGGATACAGGAATAGGGTATTTTGACACTATAGAAATAAAAACGATTATATCACTGCTTCAAGTTATAGATAATCCAATGCAAGATATACCTATTTTAGCAGTACTTAAATCACCAATTTGTGGATTTACGCCTGAAGAATTAATAGATATAAGAATAGAAGATAATCAAAATAGTTTTTATGAAGCATTAGAAATTTTTAGCAAAAAAGATTATGAAAAAAGTAATAAATGCATAGAATTTCTAAGTAAATTAGAAGATTATAAAGAAAAGTCACTATATATGAGTACAGATGAGTTTCTTTGGTATTTATATACTAAAACTGGATACTACGCATATGTAGGTGCATTGCCTGGAGGTTCACAAAGACAAGCAAATTTAAAAATATTATTTGAAAGAGCTAAACAGTTTGAGGAAACAAGCTTTAAGGGTATTTTTAATTTTATAAACTTTATAAGTAAATTAAAAAAATCAAATACAGATATGGGAAGTGCTAAAACTTTAGGGGAAAATGCAAATGTAGTTAGAGTAATGAGTATACATAAGAGTAAAGGTTTAGAATTTCCAATTGTAATATGTTCGGGAATGGGCAAAAATTTTAATACTCAAGATTTTAAGAAAGATATATTATATCACCATGAATTAGGATATGGACCTCAGGTTGTAGACTATGAAAGACGAATATCTTATCCAAGTATAGTGAAAGAAGCTTTAAAGACTAAAATTAATCTAGAGAACTTATCTGAAGAAATGAGAGTTTTATATGTTGCATTCACAAGACCTAAAGAAAAATTAATAATAACAGGTTCAACAGGAGATATAGAAAAAAGCTTAAAATCATGGTCTAATGGAATCAATGGAAATGAGACAATATCACAATATAAAATTTTAAAAGCTAAAGGATTTTTAGATTGGATAATGCCTTCTATATTAAAGCATAAAGATTTAGGAAACTTAAGAGAAATGGCAGAAATTGATATAGATAGTATAGATAACCATAGCTCAAATTGGAATGCTAAGATTTGGTATAAGGATGATGTAGTAATAGATAAAAAGGAAAGTGACGAAAAAAAGGACATTAAAGAAATCATAGAACATTTAGATATAAGTAAGTCAGATAGTAAATATTATGAAGAAATAAAAGAAAAACTTGATTATAAGTATCCATATAAAGCTTGTGTAACTAAACCCGCCAGTATATCAGTAACAGAAATTAAAAAGATACAAAATAATCATGAAGAAGAATATAGTAAGGATATATTTGCGTCACAAATCAACTTAAAAAAGCCATTATTTATGCAAGAATCTCAATCTAAAGATAAAATTACAGGAGCTGAAAAGGGTACAATAGTACATTTAGTAATGGAAATTTTAGACTTTAACAAAGTCAGTAGTATTGGTGAAATAGAAGAACAAATTAAAGCATTTGTCTCAAAGGGAATAATAACTACTAAACAATCATCTATTATAAATTCGTATAAGATATATAAATTCTTTAAATCAGAAATAGGTAAAAGAATGCTCAAATCTAAATTTGTAAAAAAAGAACAAGCAATATATGCTCAAATTAAAATGAAAGATGTATATAGATATGAAGAATTTATAAAAGAAGATGAATTTGAAAAGTATGATGAAGAAAGTCTTATGATAAGAGGTATAATAGATGCATATTTTGAAGAGGATGAAAAAATTATTATAGTTGATTATAAAACTGATTTTGTAAATGAAGAAAATAAAAATGGAGTAGTAAATAGATATAAAAAACAATTGAGTTTATATGCAGAAGTTATTAAAGAGCTAACAGGAAAAGAAGTAAAGGAAAAATACATATATTTATTTGGAATAGATGAAGGAATTTCAATATAAAAAACTAAAATATAACCTATAGAATATGTTCATTTAGAGAGAATCTATTCTATAGGTTATTTTTAGAATAGTATAAATTTAATTAAACTAATAATATTTGAAATACAGAGTATTACTAAGATGGGTTATCATATAGTTTGCAGATAATCCTATAAATATACCAGTTGTAATACCTGATATAGATAATAGAGGAAGATAGAGAAATAATTTAAAGTTATTAAATATGAGTGAAGCTACAAATAGCTGTCCAATATTATGAAATACAGCAGCAGAAGCACTAACACCAATAATTGAAACATAACCTTTTCCAAGTTCTTTTACTATAAATATAATTATAAAACTAAAAATACCACCTGAAATACTATACAGTAAAGCAGAGACACTACCTCCGAGGATAGAAGAAAGAAATATCTTTAAAAATAGGATTGTAAAAGATTCCTTATAATTATTTAAAGTATAAACTGATATTATTATTATTAAATTTGCTAAACCAAGTTTAGCACCTGGAACTATAAATGGAACTGGTAGCATACGCTCGATTAAAGATAGTACAAGTGCTAATGCTACAAGTAATGACATATATATCATCTTAGATGTTTTATTTAATTTCATAATATATTAATATGAAAGTATAGTATCATTAGAACTATTGCCTTCATCTCCTTTAATTTCTATTATTAATTTATGAGGTAAACATACAATAGTCTGACCTATATTAGAGATAACTCCTTGATTAACACAAATACTATCATTACAATCGGCATCTAATATTTGGAGACTATTATTTTTTATAAGTAGAGTATTATTTCCATTAGGGGTTTGAATGGTTAAAGTTTTTTTTTCTTTTAACGAGAATAATTCAATATTATCATAAAGCACATTAGATACTTTTATAGTAGCATAGGTTGAAATATAATTTTTAGATAAAGTTTTTGAAAATATAAAATAAGGTGTAAATGATAAAATTAAAAGAAAGATTATAATAATAACATCAAGTTTTTTTAAAATATTCATTAAAATGATTCTCCTTAAAATTTAATTAATAGATTAGAATAAATATAGATCTACTAATTAAATTTTAGTACATATTTAAAAAAATAGTAATATAAATAATTTATATTGTTTAAAAAATAGTAATATATAAGTTGAAAAATACTATATAATTCATTTGTTAAAAGGAGGAGATTAATATGGGGAGAAAAACAATTATTATTATAGCAACAATTATTTTAGCTATTAGCTTAGTTAGTTGTACAAAAGAAGGCTCAAATCATAAAGTTAGTAGAACGGAGTTATTTATGGGAACTACCATAAATATAACACTTTATGATAATAATAGTGATAAATTAATGGAGAGTATATTTACGCGAATTGAAGAAATAGAAGATTTAGTTAGTATTAATAAAGAAGGTACTGAAATAGCTCAATTAAATGAGAATGCTGGAATTAAAGGTGTTAAATTAAGTGATTTTAGTTATAATCTTATTAAAAAAGCTATGAAATATTCAGAACTTTCTGATGGAGGATATGATATTTCAATTGGACCGTTAGTAAAGCTTTGGAGTATAGGGCTTCCAGAGGCAAAAGTTCCAAGTGAAGAGGAGATAAATGAAGCAATAGAAAGTATTGATTATTCTAAGATAAAACTTAATGATTCTACTAAGGAAGTATTTTTAAGTGAAAAAGGAATGATGATAGACCTTGGAAGTATAGCTAAAGGATATGCAACAGATGAGATAATAACGATACTTAAAGATAATAATATAGAGCAAGCAATCGTTGATTTAGGTGGTAATATATATGTTATAGGGTTAAAAGATGGACAACATAAATGGAAAATAGGAATACAAGATCCATTTACTGATAGGGGCAATATAGTTGGTACAATTGATGTTACGAATAAGTCAATAGTTACAACGGGTATATATGAGAGATTTCTTGAAAAAGATGGAGTAAAATATCATCATATTTTAAATCCTAAAACTGGATACCCTTATAATAATGATATAGCAGGAGTAACTATAGTTTCTGATAAATCTGTAGAGGCAGATGCATTATCAACACTAATTTTCACCAAAGGTATAAAAGAAGGTATAAAATTACTAGAAGGATTAGATAAAGTAGAAGCAGTTTTTGTAAGCAATGAAAATGAAGTTTTTGTAACAGAAGGTTTAAAAGATAATTTCAAGTTAATAAATGAAGATTTCAAACTTTCAAATTAATTTTTAGATACAATAAAATTTTCACATTATGATGAAGTTTAGAGATTTTAACTTTGTGATATAATCAAAATATTGAGTTATATTAAATAGTAGATATAGATATAGATATATAAATTTAATTGTACAAATTAGGAGGCAAAAATGAGATTTATTCATACATCAGATTGGCATTTAGGTAAGACATTAGATGGTCATTCTAGATTAAACGAACAAGAAAAGTTTTGTGAAGAATTTATAAATATAGTAAATCAGAATAATATAGATATGATAATCATAGCAGGAGATATATACGATACACCAAACCCTAATGCAGAATCTGAAAATTTATTTTATAAAACAGTTTCTAAGATTTCAAATAATGGACAAAGATGTGTATTAATAATTTCAGGTAACCATGATGACCCTAAAAGGTTAGAAGCATCAAGTCATTTAGCTAAAGAGCAGGGAATAATAATACTAGGAAGCCATTTAAGTTATGCAAGTTCTTTTAAATATAAGAACTTTGAGATTATAAAAGGAAAAGAAGGCTGTTTAAAATTAACTATAAATAATGAAAAGATAGTGGTTATAACTTTACCATATCCAAGTGAAAAAAGATTAGATGAATTAATAATAAATTCTACTAATTATATAGATAATCAGCAATCTTATTCTAAAAAAATAGGTGATATTTTCAGAGAGTTAGAAGAAAACTTTGAGGAAGATACTATAAATATAGCGACATCACATTTATTTGTAAAAGGTGGAGAAAGTACTGAATCAGAAAGACCAATAGAATTTGGAAAAAGTTTAGTAGTAGAAAAAAAAGATTTACCAAATAATGCTCAATATGTAGCACTAGGTCATTTACATAAATCACAAAAAGCATCAGAGAGACTAAATGCTTATTATAGTGGATCACCACTTCAATATAGTAAAGAGGAAAGGTTAAATACTAAGGGCGCTTATATAGTAGATATAAAAGCTGGAGAAAAAGCAAATATAGAGCAAGTATATTTTAATAATTATAAGCCTATAGAAGTATTTACTTGTGATGGAATAAAAGAAGCCGTTAACATATGTATAGAGAATAGAAATAGAGATATATGGTCTTATTTTGAAATAAAAACGGATAAAGAGATTTCAAAAAATGACGTGAAAAATATGAAAGATATATTAAAAGATATTATTGAAATAAAATCAATAAGGACATCAATTAATAATGTAGATTATAACAATAGTAAGGAAAAAACAATGGGTGAACTATTTAAGGAATTTTATACTTTTAGTAGTGAAATAGAACCTAAGGGCGAACTTATGGATTTATTTATGGAAATAATAAGTGAAGAAGGTGATATATAAAATGAGACCAATTAAATTAGAATTAAGTGGTTTAAATAGTTATATAGAAAAATCTGTTATAGATTTTGAAAAATTAACAGAAAGAGGATTATTTGGTATTTTTGGTAAGACGGGAAGTGGAAAATCTACAATACTTGATGCTATAACTATGGCTATGTATGGAAAGATTTCAAGAAATACTAAAGAGTATATAAATACTAATAGTGAAAAAGCTCGAATATCTTATGAATTTGAATTAGGAAGCAAAAATTCTAAAAGAAGATATTTAGTAGATAGAACTATCGAAAGAAATAAAACAGAAAATGAAATTACATATGCAAGATTAGTTGAAATTCATAATAATGGTGAGAAAATAGTTTTAGCGAATAAAGTAGAGGATGTAAATAAAAAAATAACACAGATAGTTGGTCTGACTGCAGATGATTTTACTAGAACAGCGGTATTACCACAAGGAAAATTCAATGACTTTTTAAAATTAACAGGATCTGAAAGACGTGATATGCTAGAAAGAATATTTAATTTAGAAAAGTATGGGAAGATATTAATAGAAAAAGTGAAGAAAAGAAAGAACAATCAATTACAAAATTTAAGTGAAATAAATATTAAGTTAAATCAATATGACGGTATAAGTAAAGAGGTTTATGATTGTATTGTTAGAGAGTTAGAAGAACTTAAAAACTTAGAGAAACAAAAGAATGAACAGCTTAATTTATTACAAAAATCATATGAATATAATAAAGATACATATGAAAATCAGATAAATTTAGAAAAAAATGAAAAAAGAAAAAAAGAATTAAATGTTAAATTTAAAGAAATAAAAGAAAAAAGTATACAGTTAGAAAATGCAGTTAATGCTGAAAAAATAAATCCTCATATATCAGGAGTTCAAAATCTTGAAAAAAACATAAATGAAGATAGTTCTAATATTGCAATATTAGAAAAAAAATTAGAAATATTAAATAAAGAGCTTTTAATTACTAAAAATAAATATGAAGAATCTTATACTAGAAAAAATGAAAGAATGCCAAAATTAACTGAAGAAAAAACAAATCTTCAAAGAGCATTGCAAATAGAAGAAAATTTAATTATTTTAGAAAAAGAATTAAAATATATAAAAGAAAAGGATTGTAATTTAAGTATTGAAAAAGATAGTCTAATAAAAAATAAAAAAGATTTAGAATTTAGAAAAGATATAATATTTAAAACTATAAAAGAGTTAGAAGATAAAATAAATAAAATAACAATAGGAGTTTCCTTAAAACAAAAAATATTTTTAGCTTATGAATATGAAAAAGAATATAATAATTTATTAAAGGAAAAAAAATATAAAACTGAAAAAGTAGAACAAATATCAAATACTTTAAATAAAATGAATTTAAAAATAAAATATGTTCAAAGAGATAAAGATATTATAAATTCTAAAATAAATAATTCTAAAGAAGATTTAGAAAGTTTAGTTAAAAAATGTCCTGGTCAAAATGAAGATATAGTAAATAAAACTGAATACGTAACATCATTAAAATCTACATTAGAAATAATAAAAGAGAATGAAGTTAAAAAGGATGAAATTCAATCTGATTTAAATAATATTTTAGAAGTAAGACATAGTATTGAAAGAGAATTAAATGTTTTAAATGAAAAATCAGTAAGTTTAAAAAATAATATAAAAGATGAAGAAAAAGAAATTGATAAATTAAGATATGAAAATCTAGCATCAGAGCTAAGAAAAGAATTAAGAGAAGGTATGTCTTGTCCTGTATGTGGTTCTAGACATCATGAAAATTTAGAAATAAATAGTCTAGATAAAAAAATTGAATTTTTAAAAGAAAATTTATCTAAATTAAAAGAAAATAAAAATACTATAAATAACAAAATAGAAGAACTTAATGGAAAAAATAGTGAATATATATCAGCTGAAAAAATAAAAATAAAGGAATTAAAAGAATTAAAATCTAAACTAGGTGAAATAATATCTAGTGAAATTTCAAGTAAATTAGAAGATGAACAAAGAATGTTAGAAGTTTTAAAAATTAATATTAAACGATGGCAAGATAATAAAAAAAATATAGATGAAAATATTAATAAGTTAAAGGAAGAACAAAGTAGAATAGAAAAAGATGAAGTTAAATTGCAAGAAAGTATAAACAATGATAAAAAATTACTTAAAAATATTAAAGATGAACTAGAAATAATAGAACAGAGTTATAAAAAAGCAAAAGATAATTATTTAGGACTAAAAGCTATTATAAAAATAACAGATATATCATCTAAAGTAGAAGAAATAAATAAAAATGAGAAAATAATAGAAGAATTAAATCAAGAATATGTTAAGGTATCTAAAGACAGAGATGAAATAGAATATAATATGAACAGTCATCAAGTTAAAATACATGAACTTGAATTAGAATTGATGAGTGTTAAGGAAATATATGGAGAAAAGAAAAAGTTAAAAGAAGAAAAATATAACGAATTAGCTTATATAACAAAAGGCGAAAAGGCAGAGGTATTATTAGCAAAATTAGACGAAACAATAACTAGGATAATAAATCAAGAAGAATGCACTAAGAAAAAATTAGAAGAACAAAGATTGGAATATCAAAGAAATTCCTTTGAGAAATCAAATATAGATGGAAGACTAAAAATATCAATAGAGCAATATAAAATACAAACTAAAATATTAGATGAACTATTATTAAAAAATAAATTTGATAATATATATTCTGTTAAAAAGGCACTACTAGCTCAAAGTTATGCAAAAAGATTACATGAAGAAATAATAGAATATGAAGAAGAAGAAAAAATATTAAATTTAAAAATAAATGAATTAAATAAAATATTGAATGGAAGAAAAATAAAAAAAGAAGATTTTGATGAAATAAAAAATAATATATATATGATAAAGGTTGAACTTGGAAATATACAGAAGGAAATAGGAGCTAAACAAAATATATTAAGTAAGTTAAGAGAAGATTTAGAAAAAATAATAGTTTTAAATAATGAACAAAAAATAATACAACATAAAGTTGATTTATTAGAAGATTTAGATAAAGTAATACAAGGTAATAGGTTTGTAGAGTACGTAGCAACAAATCAACTAAAATATGTAGCTTTAGAAGCTTCAAAACGATTAGAAGATATTACAAAAGGAAGATACGCATTAGAGATTGACTCTAGTTTGAATTTTGTAATGAGAGATAATTTTAATGGAGGTCAAAGAAGAAGTGTAGAAACTTTATCGGGAGGAGAAACCTTTTTAACTTCATTAGCATTGGCGCTATCTTTATCATCTCAGATACAGTTAAAAGGTAATTCACCACTTGAAATTTTCTTTTTAGATGAAGGTTTTGGATCATTAGATACTGAACTTTTAGAAATAGTGATACAATCGTTAGAGAGATTACATAATGAAAAATTAAGTATAGGCATAATAAGTCATGTAGAAGAATTAAAAAATAGAGTACCAATAAAATTAATAGTTACATCAAATGAATACAATACAGGATCAGAAGTGAAGATAGAATATAGTTAAAAAAGTGGCGTCTACAAGGGGGAATTTGTAGACGCCTTTATATATACTTATTAGGGGGAGAGATATATTTTTAATCTCAATTATAAGTATTAACTAAAAGCAAGTTTATATACATATAAAAATAAAAAAAGGCCATCTATTCAGGGGGGGGGAGAATAGATGGCTTAGAATATTGGGGGGGGGAAGAAATTTTTTATATCCGATCATTAATTATAATACTAACAGGAGTTTTGATATTCATATTATTTGGTTTTGTAAGAGAAACTCTTGTTTAAGTTTCTCTTAATATACTATATGTAAAAACTACAAAAAGTGACACAATATAATTAAAAAAATAGAAGTATTATTTAAATATATAAAATATATATTTTTATATAGAAAAAATAGTCTTAAATCGTCTTATTATAGATATAAAATAAAACTTTTTGTAATTAATATTTATTGCTTGTATATATGTAAATTATTAAAAATAAGTGAAATTGAAGTAAATATATATATTTGTTATGAGGGAATAATAATTATATATCTGAAGAAATAATTTATATGTAATATTTCCTAATAATGCTTAAATATGATATAATATATTAATATTAAAAATAAAAGCTAGGAGTGTGGTAAAGGTTGGATTCGACCAGTATTTTGATTCAAACAGGAATTTTAGTAATATTACTTATAGGCTCAGGATTCTTTTCAGCATCTGAGACGGCATTAATGTCGTTAAGTAAAATAAGAATGAGATATATGAAAGAAGAAGGAGTAAAAGGAGCTAAATTAGTTAGTTCGTTAATAGAAGAGCCTAATAAATTATTAAGTTCTATATTAGTAGGTAATAATGTTGTGAATATAGCGGCAACATCAATATCAACATCTTTATTTATAGCAGTATTAGATGGCTCACCAGGAGCAGTTCCACTTGCAACTGCAGTTATGACAATATTAGTATTAATATTTGGAGAAATAACTCCAAAGACAATAGCAGCAAATAATTCAGAAAAAGTGGCTATACTTGTATCTAAACCGATAAAGATTATTATATTTATAACTGCACCTATAGTATGGGTATTTAATATAATTACTAGTATAATATTTAAGTTACTTGGTATTAAAGATAAGGGGTCTCAACCATATATAACTGAAGAAGAATTAAAAACTATGGTTAATGTAAGTCATGAAGAAGGAGTACTAGAAATAGAAGAAAGACAAATAATAAATAATGTATTCCAATTTGGTGATATGCAAGCTAAAGAAG
>JAVXLU010000026.1:0-22916 GCA_036646635.1 Romboutsia sp. | reverse complement strand
TCACTTTAGAAGAAGCTTTAGAATTTATAGATGATGATGAATTAGTTGAAATAACTCCAGACTCTATCAGACTTAGAAAGAAATTCTTAAACGAAAATGAAAGATTAAGATACAATAAGTCTAGACAAGGAAAATAATTCTTTATATATAAATAAAGTGTACCTAATAACTTTTTAAGGTTATTAGGTACACTTTATTATTTTAGATTATCAATTCAGATAATCTATTTAGCATTTATCTATATTAAAATAATTATATATTATATTTATTAATTGTCTACTACTACGTCGTCTAATATATTACTCTCTGATATATATGATAGGAAACTAAGTCCATACATAATAAATACTAATGCTGCTGTTATTAGTACAATTGCCATTTTCACAATCCCTCCTTTGATATTATTATATCCATCTTATGTGAAGTATCCATGAATTTTATTTGAATATTATATATTTTTCTATATTTTAAATTTAAATATACCATCAATTTAATTTTGTACTATTTTAAAATATTATATACATTGTAATTCATATTTATATTTTATTGCTAGTTTAAATATTGTAACTTTTTATTTATTTTAAATTTGTATATTATTCTTTTTAAAATTATAGTATAATTAAATTAGTACTAGGTCATAATATTTAGTCTTATAATCTAGTTCTTGTATATTTTATGGAGGTGATTTTAATGAAACCATTAATAATCGGTGATTTAGTAGCAAAGGTTCCTGTAATACAAGGAGGAATGGGTGTTGGTGTATCTAGATCATCTCTAGCAACAGCTGTAGCTAAGGCTGGAGGAGTCGGTATAATATCGGGTGTTCATGTAGGTTATGATGAAGATGATTTTGAAAAAAATACGTTAAATGCGAATTTAAGAGCTTTAAAAAAACATATAACTAAAGCAAAAGAAAACTGTTTAGGTGGAATAATAGGTGTAAACCTTATGGTAGCTATGAATAACTATGAAGAGCATGTAAATCAAGCTATATCATCTGGTGTTGACCTTATTATATCTGGTGCAGGTCTTCCTATGAAGCTACCTTCTCTTATTAAAAATACTAATGTAAAAATAGCACCAATAGTTTCTACTTCTAAGGCTGCTAGCGTTATTTTAAAAATGTGGGATAGAAAAGAAAAAATGACAGCTGACTTAATTGTAGTTGAAGGTCCTAAAGCTGGTGGCCATCTTGGGTATACTCGTAATGAACTTGAAACTGTTACTGTCGATGACTATGATAAAGAATTTGAAAAAATACTTCAAATAGCTAAATCTTATAGTGAAAAATATAATAAAGAAATACCTGTAGTTGCTGCTGGCGGTATTTATAACGGTGATGATGTAGCCAAATACATAAATCTTGGAGCTAGTGGTGTTCAAGTAGGAACAAGATTTGTTGCTACTCATGAATGTGATGCTGATGAGAAATTTAAAAATACATATATAAATTCATCAAAGAATGATATAAATATTGTTACAAGTCCGGTTGGAATGCCAGGTCGTGCTATAAAAAATAAATTTATAGAGAGAGTTTCTATATCTCGTCCTAAAATAACAAAATGCTATGATTGTTTAATTCCTTGTAATCCAAAAAATACTCCTTATTGCATATCAGAAGCTCTTATAAATGCTGTAAAAGGTGATATTGATAATGCACTACTGTTTTGTGGTGAAAATGCTTACAAAGTAGATAGATTGTATTCTGTTGATGAGGTTATACAAGAATTAACATGTAAATTATAGATTTAATAATTTTAACTTTAATTTATAGACTTTTTTGCAATACTCCTACTACAATTGTCTATATCATATTATTTAAAAGTTGAAATTATAAAAACCGCTATCTAACGTGAACTGATAGCGGTTTTTAGTATATAAATCTGTTATTTGAAAGTATTCTCTACTTCTTTAAGTGTCCTTCTTATTTCTATGTGTTGAGGGCATTTATCCTCGCACTTACCACATTCTACACATTTAGATGCATCATTTTTTTCTTTTACTAATCCATCGTTATAAATTCGTTTAGACTCAGAAATATTATCAAACATAGATGCATTATTTAAAAGTTCGAAACAGGCCGGAATATTTATATCTACTGGACATGGTATGCAGTACTTACACCCAGTACAATTTACTTTTATTTTTGATTGAAACTCATCTTTTAATTTATTTAAAGTCTCTTTTTCATCTTTAGTTATAGAATTTTCAATCCCTTGACTATTTGCTATTTTCAAATTATCTATTACTTGTTCTAAATTTGACATTCCACTAAGAACCACACCTATTTCTTCTCTATTATATAAAAATTTAAAAGCCCATTCTACCGGAGTTTTTTTAACTTTCGAATCTTTAATTATACCTTCTAATCGTTTTGAGATATTATTTACTAATGCTCCTCCACGAAGAGGTTCCATTATTACAATCCCTAAATTTTTGCTAGCTGCATATAATAATCCTTCTGTACCTGCTTGATATTTTTCATCTATATAATTATATTGTATCTGAGTAAAATCCCAATTATATTCATCTATTATTCTTTTATATAAATCTATATTATCATGGAAAGAAAATCCTATATGTTTTACTAACTTTTCTTTTTTTATTTTATCTAGGAATTCAAACAATCCATATCCTTTAACAGTATCATATGTTTCAATATTTAAATTGTGTACCAAGTAAAAATCTATATAAGAAGTTTGAAGTCTTTCTAATTGTTCATTTAAATATTTGTCCATATCTTCTCTACTATTTATAAGCCATGTAGGTAGTTTAGTAGCAAGCTTTACTTTTTCTCTATATCCATCTTTTAAAGCACGACCTACAAAAGCTTCACTTTTACCACTATGATATATATACGCTGTATCTATATAGTTTAACCCGTTGTTTACAGCATATCTTAGCATATTAGTAGCTTGTTCTTCATCTATCTCCCCATTTATCTCTGGAAATCTCATACATCCGAATCCAAGTATTGATACTTCTTCATTAGTTTTACCTAATTTTCTATATCTCATATTTTCCCCCCCATATTGCTTTAATAACTCTTTTCTTTATTATACAATAGTATATTTTAAAAATCTATTGAAACTATTCCCTAAAAATGCTAAATTAAGTAGAGTAGTATTTTAAAATTAACAAAACATTAGGAGAGTGATGGAAATGGACTGTAGTCCTTGGCGGCTAAAAAGTTTAGAATCATCACTTATTATTATCTTAAATTAAACTAATTTCTTTATTTAATTATATAAATTAGTTATTTAATAAATAATATTAAGTGATGAGATTTATATAAAATTGAATAAAGGGTGTGTTGCCATGATAAGATATTATAAAACTATAGAAAATAAATTAGAAAAACTTAGTTCTTTTGAAAGTGGCTGTTGGATAAATCTCATTGAACCAAATCACAGTGAAATTAATGAGATTGCTGATTTGCTAAATATAGATATAGATAGCATAAAAGCTGCACTAGATGAGGAAGAACGTTCAAGAATAGAAATAGAAGATAATCATAAACTTATACTTATAGATATTCCAGTAGATGAAAGTGATGCTAAATCATCTCACTATTCTACTATTCCTCTTGGAATTATAATGGTTGATTATGCAATCTTAACAGTCTGTACCGCTCAGACTAAAATTTTAAATGACTTTATTGTTGGACATGTCAAAGATTTCTTTACTTATAAGAAGACTCGCTTTATACTACAAATTCTTCACAAGAATGCTACTTATTACCTGCATTACTTAAGAAGAATAAATAGAATGACAACAATCATAGAAAAAGAAATTTATAAATCTATGAAAAATAAAGAACTTATACAACTTTTAGAACTCGAAAAGTCATTAGTATATTTTTCTACATCCTTAAAAGCAAACGAACTTGTTTTAACTAAAATGGTTCGGACAACTAGTATAAAAAAATATCCTGATGATGAAGATTTACTTGAAGATGTTATAGTTGAAAATAAACAGGCTTTAGAAATGGCTACTATTTATGGAGATATATTAAGCAGAATTATGGATGCATTTAGTGCAATTATAAGTAATAACCAAAATAATGTTATGCAGTTTTTAACATCAGTTACATTAATTTCAACTATACCCACATTAGTATCTGGGCTATTTGGTATGAATGTTGGAGGTATGCCATATGGAAATGATCCAAATGGATTTTGGATTGTAATGCTTATTACTACACTTCTATCTTTAATAGTTACATTAATAATGTCTAGAAATAAGTTATTGTAAATTAAAACACAAGTTTTATATTGCTTTTTTTAATAATCTAATATAGAATTATTAGTGTAAGTTTAAAGTTATATTAAAATAACTAACTTATATTCTGATGGTAACTAACAAGTTTATACTTGATATTAGTACCTTCAAATCAGATATACAATATCTGTTTTGAAGGTTTTTTTAATTATTTTGGAGGTATTTATGAATTACATTTTTTTAGCAGTTGGATTTGTATTGCTAGTAAAAGGTGCTGATATTTTTGTTGATGGCACTTCAAATATAGCAAGATTATTTAAAATTCCACCACTTATAATAGGTCTTACTATTGTTGCATTTGGTACTAGTGCTCCTGAAGCTGCAGTTAGTATTACTGCTTCATTAAATGGTCAAAATGGTATGGCTATTGGAAATGTAATTGGATCTAATACTTTTAATTTACTAATGGTTATAGGTGCTGCTGGATTTATAAAGAATTTAGATGTTGGAAAATTCATTTTATATAAAGAGCTGCCATTTGTTTTAGCTGCATCAGCATTAATGCTACTTTTATCTCTAGACTTTTCTTTAGGATATTTTGATGGATTTATATTATTATCTTCATTTATACTATTTTTATATTATTTATTACATACATCTCTTAAATTTAGAGGCAATTATCTATCAATTAATGAAACTTATATAGCTATCGATTCTGATGTACTTACCTTAGAAAGAAATGTTTCTACAATTAAGTCTATATTTTTATCCTTTGTAGGGATTATATCTATAATCTATGGTGGTAAAATGGTTGTAAACTATGCTTCAGCTATTGCTAGTACTTTTGGTGTAAGTGACCAACTTATTTCTATAACAATAGTTGCTATTGGAACATCTCTACCTGAGTTTATAACATCCCTTGTTGCTGCTACAAAAGGAGAAAGTGCTTTAGCCCTTGGTAGTGTCATTGGTTCTAATATGTTTAATATACTATTTGTACTTGGTGCATCAGCATTTATGTCTCCAATGCCTATTGGACCTAGATTAATTGCAGATGCAATATTTATGATTATAGCTACAGTTATAGTCTCTCTATTTGCATATATAAAAAATGATATAAGTAAATACGAAAGTTTAATCCTAATGGGCTTATATATTTTTTATATTATCTCTTTAATTAATACTGTATACTAAAAAAGAAAGCTTTCGCTTTCTTTTTTTATTATTTGTCTATTATCATATCAACAATTAAATCTTCAAACTTCTCTTTTAAATTCTCATTAATATCTAATATATAATCCGGAACATATTCCTCTTCTTCAGCCTTTAATTCCTGTATTTTAAATGGTGCAATTAACACTTCATCAAAATTCATATTAATCTTTGGAGTGCTATTTACTATTTCTCTACATTCATCATAACCCTCCTCAGCTAAAGAACAATACATATCTAAACCTTTTTTATAAAAAATACCCGCAAGCATATATTCACATTTTTTATTACCTAATCTATAACCTTCATTATAATATTTTTCAGCTTCCGAACTCTCATTTAATTTAATACTTAATTGACCTAAATTATAAATTGATTCAATACATTGTTTGCTTCTTCCTTTTTCATACCAATACTTAGAGTTTATATAGTCTTTATAATAAATATCATATATTACTCCTAACATATGCTGTGCATATGTATTATCTTCATTAGCAGGAACTTCAAACATTTTTTTCGCTTCTTCATATTTCTCATCATCAAAATATATTTTCCCAAGATGTATTTTAGAATTTATGTGATTTTTCTCACTTACTATTTCAAAGTATTCTTTAGCTCTATTATTGTCTCCTAACTCTTCATAGATACATCCTAGTTTATACCCTGATTCCACATTTCCATTTTCTAAAGCTTTTGTATGCCATATTATACTTTCCTCAATATTATGATACTCTTCATATATCTTAGCTAATTTAACTTGACAAGGCAAAGTATTAGATCTCCTTGAGTAATAAGAAATAGCTCTTTCAATATCGCCCAATTTCTTATATAAATCACCTATATTTTCAATAGCACAATTACATCCATCTAAAATGGCTTCTTCATAATACTTAATCGCATTATCATAGTCCTCTTCTTCAAAATAAAGACCTGCTAGATTATTTTTAGCTTCTAACATATTATCTTCTGTAGCCATTTTATAATACATTTTAGCATTTTCTATTTCATTTCTTTTATTATATAAATTTCCTAATCTATACTTAGATAATGTATGATTTTTCTCAATTGCTTTTTCATAATATTCTATAGCTTCTTCATAATCTTCTTCTCTATCATAAATATAAGCTAATCTATATTGAGAAACTACATCTTCTTCATCTGCACTTTTTGAAAAGTATTTTTTAGACTCCTCAAAGTCTTCTTCAATTTCCATAAGCAAACCCATATTAAAACATCCTTTTATATGTCCTATTTTATATAGATACTTATACAAACTAATGGCACCTTTATCATCCTTTTCTCTTTGATTTAAAACTGCTAAATTGTATTTACAGTTTTCCTCTAAAAGTACAGATCCCTTTTTATAACATTCTAAAGCTTCTTCTTCTCTTCCTAAATAAGTATATAATACACCTAAATTGAAACATGATTTTCCAAAATTAGAAGTATAGCTTTCTTTCAACCATTTTTCACTTCTTGAATAATCTTTAAGTCTAAAATGCGATACTCCTAGATTATTTTGTGCTTTTATATACCCTATACTAGCAACTTTTTCATACCAATAAAGAGCATATTCATATCCACCTGCTTCAAAATACATATTTCCTATATCAAAAGCTGCATTTTCATAACCATTTTTATAAGCCATATTATACCATTTCTCAGCTTCATTATATTGTCTTTTATCATAATATATATTTCCTAAAGTATATTGAGATTTGACATAGTTTTCATTAGCTGCTATTTTATAAGCTTCTATAGCATTGTCTATTTTTCCCATCTTCTCAAAAACTGTTCCTTTTACATGGTATACTTTAGGATCACTTGATAAATTTTTTATTTTTTCTATTGAAAATTTTGTACTTTTCATATTATAACTCCCTATATTTTTGCATATTACAACTTTTATTCTTACCTCATTTAATTATATAATATTATATTATTTATGTATATTTTACCACTAATAAATATTATCATTCAAATATATATACTAATACAATTTTATGAAAATAGAAACCTTATTTATTATTTAAATCACGAAATTTATTATTGAAATCTTAAAATAACAAAAAAAAATAATTTTTATTGCAATTTAAATAATTTACTTATATAATAAATCTTAAATAGAAATTAATTATATACTTAAAATAATAAGGAGATTACAAAGATGATTAAAAATACAGCCGTAACTAACGCTTTAAAACTTAATAATTATTGGTTTAGCTATTATAGTTAGGTTTGTATTTATGATATATTATAAATTAATCATAGATATAAACTGTTGATTGTTTGTATCTATGATGGCTAAGTTTAATTTGCAATTAAAAGCCACGTAGATAAATACTATGTGGCTTCTTTTATCCTAGGCCTTAAAGAAACCACATAGTAAATATACTATGTGGTTTTTTATATAATTATTATAAATTAGAAAGAGGTAAATTATGAATAAGAATAAAGATATAATGATAATTGGTTTTGCATTATTTGCAATGTTTTTTGGTGCAGGTAACTTAATTTTTCCACCATATATAGGAATGACTTCTGGTAGTGGTTGGTTAGTTAGTTTCTTAGGTTTTATCTTTGCTGATGTAGGTATTATACTACTATCAATTAATGTAGTTGCAAAAGCTGGTTCTCTTCAAGAAGTTGTAGGCAAAGCAGGCAAAAAATTTGGATTTAGTTTAGAAGTTATAATGATGCTTTGCTTAGGTCCTATATTGGTTATACCTAGAACAGCTGCAACAACTTTTGAAATGAGTATTGCTCCAATTTTTGAGTCCTTTAATCCTGTTATATTTTCGATAATATTTTTTACAATAACACTTTTTTTAACTATAAAGCCAACTAAAGTTATGGATATAATAGGTAAATTTTTAACTCCAGTATTATTAATTGCTTTAGCTTTCTTGATAATAAAAGGTATCCTATCCCCTATTGGAGTTTTAGATACTAATATTGATTCTGATAATTTATTTGTATCTGGACTTACTCAAGGATACCAAACTATGGATGCACTTGGAATTGGTGGTGTAACTGCACTTATTATGACTTCATTTTTTAATAAAGGTTATAAAAATAAAGAGGAAAATGTAAAACTTACTATAAAGGCTTCTTTAATTGCAAGTATTGGTCTTGTTTTAGTATATGGTGGTTTAGCATACTTAGGAGCTACAGCTTCTACTATGTATGATAGTAGTATCTCTCAGACAATATTATTAATTAATATAACAAAACATTTATTAGGAAATACTGGAATAATAATGTTAGGTATAATAGTTTTATTTGCTTGTCTTACTACTGCAATAGGCTTAACATCTGTTACAAGTAAATATTTTGAAGATATTACTAATAAAAAACTTAAATACGAATATATTGTTATTTCTATATGTATATTTAGTGCAATAGTTTCTAATTTTGGAGTTGATAAAATAATATCTATTGCAGCTCCTATATTAACTATAATTTATCCAGTTTCAATAGTTTTAGTTGTAATGAATACATTCAAAAAAGTTTTCACTATGAATTCTACTTACAAAGGCGCAGCTTACACTACTCTATTAATTAGTTTTCTTACTGTTATAGATAGTCTAGGAATAGATATTAACTTCATTCACCAACTTCCTTTCGAAAAATTCGGATTTAACTGGTTAGTTCCAGCTATTATAGGAGGTCTTATAGGCACAATTTTATTTAAAGAAAAAAAATCAATTTATATAAACAAAGTATCTTAAAATAACTCCCTCTATATATAATGTATAGAGCTGGTATTTTTATTTTTAAAATATGCAATACTCTTAATATATTAGATAGGAGGAATTTCCATGAATATTGATTTAGTTTTTAAGATAGTTCTTCTTATAGTTGTTATAGGAATATCTTGTAAAGTTATAAAGGCTATTACTAGTATCGGTTTTAAAATTGCTCTTGTAGTTTTGATTGTTTTATTCTTTTATAAAATGTTTATAGGATTGTAAATTTGTATATAAAAATAAACCTATATACTTAATTATAGGTTTATTTCTATATATTCAATTTAATATTAAAATTAATTTACTTTACACTTTTTAAATCTAAGTATGCCTCTATTTGAGGAATATATAACATAGTATCCTCTTTTATATGAGTGTTTCCAAATTCTTTAAGCTCTAAGCCTTCTTTATCTTTTGTTATTTTATATTTTATAATTTCATTGCTATTATCTATGCTAGCATGAAAATACATTCCTTCATATTGTTTAAATCTAAAATTAAAATTATCTCTTGTAAGCTTAATCGTTATATTTTTCATAAATTATCCTTTCTTTTTTTTAATTTATTTAATTATATCACAGGTGTATTGTTTTCTCAAAAGAACTATTGATGTATAATAAATATAAGAAATAGTTTCTCTAATTTTTAATATTTGATTAAATTATTTTGTATAACAAGTAATTTATCATACTCTTAGGCGGTGATTATTATAAAAAAAATTAAATTCCTTTCACTATTACTTTTACCCATAGCATTGATTATTAATTTTATAGGTTCAAAATATCCAGAATTTATAGATATATATTATTCTTCTTATATTAATAAATTTATAATACAAATACTAAGTAATATAAGTGGTATTTTTCCTTTTTCTTTATATGAACTTACTATGTATTTAATAGCTTTTTCTATATTAATATTTATAATACGCATACTTATACTATTTTTAAAAGAATTTACTAGCCTAAAATATTTTTCTAAAAATTTACCTTTCTTATATTCTAAGTTATATAGTACTTATGATTGCTCCTTTTTATCTATCATAAAAACTTCTCTACTTAATCTTTTAAGTATTTTATCTATATCTTATTTTTTATTTATAGTATTATGGGGTCTAAATTATAATAGATTGCCTTTAGAAACTACACTTATAAATAAGTATAAAGCTAACTTATCTTTAAATCAAAACTTAAGTACTAATAATTTGCTTATAAATAGTGACGATAAATTAGAACACAATGTTAATGACTTGGCTGATTTGTATAAATTTTTAATAAGCATGGCTAATAAAACTAGAGAACTGGTTTTAGAAGATGATATTGGTCTTATGAAAGCTAATGGTAATTACAAAGATATTATTAATCGTGCTCAATTAGGATATGATAATACTTCTGATTTTCTACCTGAAATTGATGGCAATTATTCAAAACCTAAGTATGTAATATCTTCTTATATTATGTGCTATACAGGCATAACGGGTATTTATTTTCCTTTTACTGGAGAGGCTAATGTAAATGTTGCTATTCCTCATATTTATATACCTTCAACAACACTTCATGAGATGGCTCATCAAAGAGGCTTTGCAAGTGAAGATGATGCTAATTTCATAGCTTATTTAACATCAATTAATCATCCTGATATTGATTTTAATTACTCTGGATATATACTTGCACTAAATCATACAGCCAATGCACTTCATAAAGCTGATTATGATACTTATATTTCTTTAAGTAAGAATATTTCTAAAGATGTTAAGAATGATTTGATTAATAACAGTAATTTTTGGAATAAATATGAAGGTAAAGTTGATGAATTTTCAAATAAATTTAATGATTCTTATTTAAAAGCTAATGGTGTTACTGAAGGTAATGCTAGCTATGGTAAGATTATTGATTTGCTTTTAACTTATTATAAACTTTATCCTCAAACATATAACTAAAATATAATATTACCACATCAAATAAAAAAGTATATCTCAAATATTTAATTATAATTTGAGATATACTCAATTATCAAGCATAATCATTTTGCGTTATTATATATATTTATATCAATTCAAATGTTTCTAAGTTAGAATTTTCATCAGAATTTTCATCAGAATCTTCTTTTACATCACTGATATCATATATTCTATTTTGTTTTTTTCTGCTTATCTTGCTCCAATCATATTTTTTATTCTTGTACCCTATAAATCCTCCGATTCTATACAATGAACAAAGTTGTCTATATCCAAAACTTTCAAGTATAGCAAATAATATAAGTTTTATTAATGTTCCAAAGCTAGATATATGTTTGAATATATAATTTTCAAGTATTATAGAAGTTATAGATATAATAACTCCATAACTTATATAAACAATCAAAAATGTAAATAAAAACTCTTTATTTAAAAGTCCACTAAAATATGATATTCCTATTATCACTAATCCAAGTATATCAATTAAGCAAGATAACAATTCATATAATACAAAATATAAGAATGAAAAAATACCTACTATTCCATATTTAGGATTCAAAAAAATATATTTATGATTATACAAACTAGTCATTAATCCAATATGCCAACGCCTTCTTTGTCCCTTTAAATCTTTATGTGTTTCAGGAACTTGAGACCAACAAATTGCCTTGTATGCATATTTTATTTTATATTGGATACTATTTTTTCTATAAAATGAATGTAACTTAACTACAAGATCCATATCTTCACCTATAGTATTTGTGTCATATCCTCCAATATTTATTACAGCGCTTTTTTTAAATAATCCAAATGCACCTGATATTATTAAATTCCCATTAAAGCTATTAAACCATACTCTAGTTGTTAAAAATATTCTATAATACTCTATTGTTTGAAATATTACTAGTATCTTTTTTGGCGGTAATACATTTACTACTTTTCCTTTTTCTATTACTACTTGATTAGCTACTTTTATATTTCCTCCAACTGCAATAGTCGTATCATCTTCCATAAAAGGCATGACTATATTACTTAATGAATCTTTTTGAAGGATTGAATCTGCATCAAGAGATACAAATAATGGGTATTTTGATATGTTTATTCCCATATTAAGTGCATCTGACTTACCTCCATTTTCTTTTTTTACAAGTGTTATTTTTATATTGTTTTTTATTGTTTTTTCATATATATATTCTTCTTTTTTGCAATTTACTACTCTTCGAACAGGTCTTGCTACTTTTTTTAAATTAAATTCATCAATTACTACTTTTGAAGTATTATCTTTAGAACCATCATCTATAACAATTATTTCATACTCATGATAATCTAAATATAATAATGAATATATACAGTCTATTACTGTTTCTTCTTCATTATATGCAGGCACAAGTATAGATACTGGTACATAGTTTTCTTCATTTTTTATAGATAGTTCATTAAGATATTTTTCTTTTCTCTTATCTTCATTAAGCTCCAATACTGAAAATATTGTAGATATGAAAAATACTACTGCATAAATAAATACATAGTACATAAAAAATATATTAAGATAATCAATAACTAGCTTTAACATATACTTTCTACCTCTACTTTTTTTAAATTTTGCAAATATTTTTCATAGGATATTTTATCTTCCATGAACATAGCATAAGAAAGTATATCTCTAGAATATTTATCCTCTTGATTAAGAACTATATCAACTATATTAGGGTCTTTAAATTTTAATAAAGTTATAGCTGAATTATATCTTACATACCAGTTTCTATCATTTATACTATCTAATAATGCTATTTTACTTTTTCCATCTTTATAATTATTTAAAGCAGTTGCACAAATAGCTCTATATTCCCAATCTTTTTCATTTAATATTTTAATAATCTCATCCTTTGCTTTTTCATATTTTATACTAGAAAAATATTTTATTATACTTATTCTCGTTTCTTTTTCACAATTTTCATCTTTTAACATATTTAATAATTGTTCTTTAACCACAATTACTTTTGAATTTCTATAATTTTCTATTATTATCTTCTGTATACTAGGATTGAATAAATTAAACTTATCCATTAATACTTTATTTAATAAAATTTTATCTCCTTCAAACTGATTAATTATATCTACTAATATTTTACTATTTATATATTTATTTTCATCAGAAATATATAACATTGCATTTATAAAATTATTTAGATTACCAATCTTAGATATAGACTTCAAAGAAGCTACTCTTAAATATATAGATTTTGAACCTATACAATTAAATAGAAAATTACTAATTTCAAAATTATTTAACCTATATTCACCTAATAAAAAAGCTTGATAGCTTTTTATAGTATCATCTTTTTTAGAATTTTTTTTTAATTTTTTCAAAATTAATTCTTCAAAATTTGATAAATATATTTTTGTAAATTTATGATTTTCTTCATTTTCATTAAACTCTATTATTGAATTATTGAATGCTTTAAAATAATTTATATTTTTTAATTTCGTACCTATATAATTTATATTTATTTTAGATATATCTTTTTTCGATTTAATATTGTTTAATTGTTTTAAAACTTCTTTTCCAAAAGTATTTTTCAATTTATTAACTTTTTTATCAAATCTGTTATTTTGCATATCTTTTAATATCATATAAATAATAGAACATGAAATTATATATATAAAAAAACTCAACACTATATATATATGGGATATATTCTTCATAATATGTTCCCCCTTACGTCTTTGTCAATTCTCTCTTAAGTATATAGTACGATTCCTTTAACCTCTCATGATAATTTGGTCTAATCCATCCATCTAAACCATAAAAAGTAGATTCTAGTCTTTCTATAGTATCTTTTTCACCTTTTATAGTTAATCCCACACCTATATTATTTATCATAGTTGATTTAGTTTTAAATGTTTTATAAAAATCATCCTGTATTTGCTTTGTTGATGGATCCATAAAGTTTACTAATCCCCATGGTATTCTTAGTTCTATATAATTATCTCCTATATAAAAATCTGTAGCTGAATTAAATTCACTACTCTTTGGATTAGCATTACCATGTATTAATTTTCCTGTTTCATAGCTTACTTTATCTAAAAATTCACCTAATGATTCTATATATATCTTTGGTCTAACTTCGATTAATATAGGTGAAAATTCATCCATATCAGGAGTGTGACTTATTAAATCAGGTCTAACTTGATTATCTTTTTTATTTTCATAAAATTTAAATCTATTATAATAATCATGAACTAATACACTTGCATTCTTCTTATCTTTTATACTTATAATAAAATCTACTGCACTTTCAAATTTCAGTCCAAATTGTGAACTTTGAATAGCTCCAGACTTTGGTGTTATATCTAAATCAATGTATATATCTTGTTTATCTAGCTCTAAATTTCTATCTGATTTCACCATTAAGTATATGTACTTTTCGTCACTTTTCATAGATAAATTAATATTATCGTTATTACTTACAATATCATCTTCATTCCATTCATTAGTATTATTATCTGGATAGGATATACTTTGTATTTTTCCTGGGTCAAATGCCATAATACCAAAGTTTTGGCTATAGGTTTGTGCATCACTCCAATATGCCGATCTATCTAATATCTTACTTTCTTTTGTATTTGATGAAGAATTGTGCCAACTATCTTGAAATTGAAATATAAAGCTTCCCGCATAATTAGCATTTTCTATTGATTTATATGTATCAATTAAAGCTTCACCCTGTTCTTGCTCATTTATATATCCTTTATTTATAATACCATTGTTAAAATCACCTGAAGTTCTTGAGGATGGAATTCCAAATTCACCTATAATAACGGGTATTGTATGATGTTCATTTATTTCTTTTAAATAATAATCAATCTTTCCTTGATATTCTTTAATTTCTGAATATGATGGATATACATTGTAGCTTGCAACTATACCTGTTTTTAATTTTTTCTTCATCTTAATATTTTCTGGATCTATATAGTCTTTGGTTTCTTCTATTTCATTATTTTTACTTACAATAGATTTGCCTTCTGGATTATCTCTACCACTTACTATATGATAAGAAGAAGAACCTATAAAACTTATCAAGCTTTGTTTTTTATAAGTTTCTAATTCATAACTAGCTATATAATCTCCCATTTTAGCCATATAAGATTCAAATGATGATGCATTTTTATCAGTATATAAATATGTACCATTATATTCTTTTTTATCATTCATAATCTCAGTATATATAATATCATGCTCTGCAAATTCAATTCCTAATGTATATCCAAGTAAATATTCTGAGATATCTGTATTATAGAATTGAATAATATCAGGTTTATCAAAATTATAGGGATTTCCATGTACTGAATCAATTATTAATTTTATATTAGTTTTAAAAATTTCTTGTAACTTATTTTCTTGCACATCATATCCATTTTTTAATATAACTTCATCAAAATATATTCCTTGCATTAAATAAATAGGATTTTTTTTATCTCTATTAAATTTTTCTAAAGCATTGTAAAAATGTTGACTCATAAGATTTGGCACCTTTATACAATTAGATCCCATATCATAAATATATTGTATCCATCTTAAGTACTCTTCCTCTTTTACAGCATTTTCACTTGGAAATACACCTGGTTTTGTAGGATTTAAATTAACACCTATAATCTTTAACTTGTCCCACTCGTTGTCTTTTAATATATATATATCTTTTCCATTAGCTTTTACAAAGTGACTATTATCTAGTGTAATTATTTTATTATTTACCGTATTACCTAAAAAGCTTAATATTAGTAGAAATACTATAGTAGCAACTATCAAAAATCGTTTCATATATTTTCACTCCTACTAATTTGCCCATTTATTAAGACTATCAATATTTTCATCCATCCATCTACCTCGCTCAACTATGAAATTTTTCATTAAGTATATCTCTTCTTCATAAGAATTTGCTTTACCTATTGTACTATTTAACAAAGTTTGATTATCCTTTAAAAAATCATCAAATTTTTTAGGATCATGTTCATATGGTTTAAATAAATCTCCGTGATTTTTAAGCATATCAGCTTGATTTGTCATGTATATAGGCCAGGTTTTAAAGTTACGATCTATAGCATCACCTAAATATATAGTCGTCTTTTCAATAAGATTTAGTAAATATTCGTCACTAAGATATGTTTTTCTTAGCTCTTTATATCTTTCAACTACTTTGTTAGCAAAATTAACATCTTCCATTAATCTATCAAACCAACTTCTTTTAATCATAAAAAATCCTTTATATTCAAAAGCTTTTTTATTTTTAGTCTCATTGTTTCCTAATGATCTATTAAAGTCCCAGATTGGCCCTGCTTTCATCTTTTCATTATAATCTTTATACATATAAGTACTTAATATACCTGCATCTGTGTTTAAGAAAAATTCATTAATAATATAATAGTCTACAAATGAGCCTACATCTATAAATTTATTGTATCCAGTTAATGGGTCATTAAATTTTTCCGAATATAATGCTCTTTCGAACTGACTTATATATTTGCTTACATATTTATATTTCTCTGGTGTTAAATCTTTTTTGGGATATTCAATATTTATTCTGTAGTCATATATATAAGTTTCTTTACCATAACTTTTTATAGTTATATCTCCTGGCTTATTTCTATCCTTTGCAATTATAAAACTGGTTTCATCTATATCGTCCTGTGACTTAACTATATCAACTCGATCTTCACCTCTTTTTATTTTCTCTACTAACATATATACACCTTTATAATGTTTTTGCGTCAAATTATTGCTATTATCATCAATTACAAATATCTCACAAAATCTAACATCTGGTGCATATTCAACTATGTTTCTAGATGTTTTAAATACAATATAATTTCTCATAAGAGACTTATCTGCAAATGGGCCATTCAAAACCCATTTTGATTCTTTTTTCATATCTAATAGTTTTTCTTTTTTTTCACTTCCATCATTATTTATAAGTTCTATACCATATTGTTTTTTAGGATAATATCTAGTTGTATTTCCTCTTACTTTTATATTTATCTTACTATCAAGCTTTGGCTCATCTGTTAAATAATTTAAATCTGTTTTATTATCATACACTTTTATTTCAGCCTGTACCTGCTTATCATAGCTTATAACACTTCCATTAGTATTTATTATAATTAACGGTAGATTAAAACCATTTTTATTATTTTTATTTACATGAACCTCGCTTACTTGATTACTGTTTATTTTTTTTGATTCATCTTTGTATTTTTGTTTTGTATCATATACATAAGATGCTAAAATAACAGCTATACAAATAAAACTAAATGCAACTAACGCCTTTAATATATCTTTTTTCATGACCAATCACCTAACCTATGGTTTCTCCATTTTGTGCTACAATATTTACTGCAGTTATACCTTCTATATTGTATAATTTATCCACTATATTTTTATCTTCATTATTTTTTATTTTTATTTGATATATAATTTCAATATTATTCCCAACAGAATTTTTTGCCCTTAATTGACTTCCTTTAAAAGAATTAAAAACACATCTCATTATTTCTTCTTCTTTTTCTCTTTGACCCCTTATAATAAGTATATATCTATCTTCTTTTCCAAATCCACTAAAACTAAACATAGCTAATACTAAAAATAAGAATACCGAACCAACACATGCTATCATGTAGTTTCCACTTCCTACACTCAACCCTATACCTATACACCAAAATATATATCCTGTATCTCTTGGATCTTTTATAGCTGTTCTAAAACGTACTATAGATAAAGCCCCTACCATACCTAATGATAGTGCAATATCACTACCAATTACTATCATAACCATTGTTGTAACAAGTGTTAACATAACTAATGAAACATTAAATTTACGATTATACATTACTCCACTAAAAGTTATCCTGTATGTCCAAAATACCACTAACGATAGTATTAAAGCCATCATCATTATTTCAATTGCTCCAAACATTGTCACGGTTCCATTTGGTGCTGTTAAATATTTATATAAAGTTTCTTTCATTTTTTAACCTTCCTTATAACATGTAATTTTCAAAGAATCTTCTTCCACTGCAATATTTACTAAGTGATTGATTTGTTGTATCTAAATCTGTTAATGCTTGTGAAATCCAACAAAATAATTCACCATCAAACTTAACCTCTAAAAGTGAATTATAGTAGTCTACAATAGGCGTCATTATTACATCTTCATTAAACATATCAAAATCAAATTCATTAGATCTTATATCACTATCTAAAGTAACTCTAATATTATTTTCGCTATGTATATATGCTCTTCTGTTGTAATCTACTAATACTACTGGCTGATATTGATCTATTGTCATTATATTGTAGGCTGATTGTGCTGTTTGATTGTTGTATTTTAAAAGTACACTATAGTCCTTATCTATAAGCTTTATAGCATCTTCTCTACTTATTATTGTCGTTTCTTTAATTTGACTTATATTTAACTTACGTTTTATTTCTAGTTTTACTTTATCTGTGTTTGTATTATATATTCTTAACCTTATTTTTTTTCTTATTTCTTCTCCATCCATTTTAGAATGGTAGTCACAATTATTTATACTATCAAAATATAAACTTCTTATTCTATATCCATATTCATTGTTGTTCTTATCTGGAGTTAGTACCTTTTTAAATAATTCATTTACTTTATAGTAATCTACTTCACCTATAGGGTATTTTAATTCCCTTCTATTTACTATCACTACTTTACTCCTCTCTTAGTTAGTATATTTTATTCATTTTTACTACTTATAGTATAATTTACCATATATTAAAGAGGTATTATATGTATCTACCTTTAAAATATCTCTTCTTGTCTTCTTCGTTTACTTCTCTTATAATTTTGCAAGGATTTCCACCTGCAACTACATTGGCTGGTATGTCTTTTGTAACTACACTTCCTGATGCTATTACAGTATTCTCCCCTATATTAACACCTGGATTTATAATACTTCCTCCACCTATCCATACTCCATCTCCTATAGTGATAGGTATTGCAAACTCTAATCCACTAATTCTCATTTGTAAATCTATCGGATGACCTGCTGTAAATATATTTACATTTGGTCCGATAAGTACATTTTTACCAACTTTAACTGGTGCACAATCTAGTACTGTTAAATTATAGTTTGCATAAGACCCTTCTCCCCAGAATATATTGTATCCATAGTCACATCTAAATGGTGGCTCTATAAAGAAGTTCTTACCTGTAGATCCAAGTAATTTTCTTAATATTTCATTTTTTTCATCCATTTGACTTGGACGAAGGTTATTGTATTCAAATACTATTTCCTTAGCATATTGCCTTTCTTCAAAAGTTTCCATTCCTATATCTCCAAAGGCTACATAAAGTTCCTCATCTATCATTTTTTGTTGCTCTCTTTTTATACTCTTAACCTTATACATTCTAGATTCCCAAGGTTTTAAAGTTATCTTAGTAGCATCTTTATGGTAATCCACATTATGAGTTGATAATACTAAATTATTATGAGTTAAAGTTATTTCATTTTGATTATATAAAGCTTTATTGTCACTTAAGTTACACATAACTATAAATGTATCATCATCTAACACTCTTTCATAAGCATATATACTTTCATCATATCTCATAAGTAAATTACATTTTCCATATATTAAGGCTTTATTTTCTTTTCTAACTTTTATCATTTGTTTATAGAAGTTAAGAATTGAGTGTTCTTCATTTTCTTGTTTTTTAACATTTATATCTACATAATTTGGATTTAAACCAATCCAAGTTTTATTAGCTTCACTAAATCCAGCATTTTTAGAATCATCCCACTGCATTGGAGTACGAGAGTTATCTCTTGAGGCTACCCAAACTTTTTTAAGTGCATTCTCTTTACTTATTCCCTTTTCTAAATCTTCATAGTATGTATTTTTAGTACCTATATCATCATAGTCATTTATACTTTCAAAGGCTATATTTGTCATACCTATTTCTTGACCTTGATATATAAATGGTGTTCCTTGTTGCATAAAATATGATAATCCTAAAGATTTTGCACTTTCGACTAAATATTCTTTATCATTTCCCCAGTTTGATACCACCCTTACTTGGTCATGATTTTCTATAAAAAGTGCATTCCATCCTAAATTATATAGTACTTCTTGCCACTTATTCATTTCTCTTTTATACTTTAATAAATCAAATGTTTTCTCTTTATTGTAATCCCATAATGATAAATGTCCAAATTGAAATATCATATTAAATTTACCTTCATCTTCACCAACCCATTCATGAGCGTCATTAATAGTTACTCCATTAGCTTCCCCCACTGTCATTATATCGTATTTAGAAAAAGTTTTATCTTTTAATTCTTTAAGATATTTTTGTATACCATCTACATTCATATGCTTATCAAAAGATGGAACATATTTTAGATTTTTAGGATTATCCATATCTAAAAAGCCATCTTCTTTTTTAATATGACTTATAGCATCTACTCTAAATCCATCTATACCTTTATCTAGCCACCAGTTTATCATTTCATAAATAGCACACCTAACTTCTTCATTTTCCCAATTTAAGTCTGGTTGTTTTTTAGAGAATAAATGTAAGAAATATTCATCAGTTTTTGCGTCTTTTTCCCATGCTGAACCTTTAAATATACTTTCCCAGTTATTAGGTTCTAAGCCATCTTTACCTTCTTTCCATATATACCAATTTCTCTTTGCATTATCTTTTGATGATTTTGATTCTATAAACCATTCATGTTCATCTGAAGTATGATTTACTACTAAATCTATTATAAGCTTCATACCTCTTTTATGAGTTTCTTTTAAAAGATTATCAAAATCACTCATTTGTCCAAATTCATCCATTATATCTTTATAATCACTTATATCATATCCATTATCATCATTTGGTGACTTATACATTGGACATATCCATATTACATCTATACCTAAATTTTTTATATAATCAAGTTTTTGTATTATTCCTTTTAAATCTCCTATACCATCCCTATTACTATCCATAAAACTTCTTGGATATATTTGATATCCTACAGCTTCTTTCCACCATATCTTTTTCATAATTATGTCCCCCTAAATTATTATATTCATTGATTATATCTAGTCAGTAGATAATTTACCTGCTATAAATCATTTTAAATTTATTGCAATACTTTTTTACAAAGAAATAGAGATATATCTTCTAAATAATACATCTCTATCTAATAATTAAATATTTTATTTATTCATATAATCCATGGTTTCTTTTGGTAAACCTCTTTTACCTAGCTTACTTTCAATTATATCCTTTATTACAGAATATATTATTGCAAATAAAGGTACTCCTATAATCATTCCAACTAATCCGAGTATTTTTCCTGCAACTAATAATGAGAATAATATCCAAAATGCTGATATACCAATAGAATCACCTAATATTTTAGGACCTATTATATTTCCATCTATTTGTTGTATTACTAATATAATTAGTAAGAACCATAATGCTTTTATTGGTGATACAAACAATATTATTATCGCTGATGGTACAGCTCCAAAGAATGGTCCAAAGAATGGAATTATATTAGTTATACCTATTATTACTGATATTAATAGTGTATAAGGAATTTTGAAAACTGTTAATATAATAAATGTTAATACACCTATAATAAATGAATCCAATATTTTTCCGCTTATAAATTTTCCAAACGTATCATTACTTCTATGAGCTAAGTTTACAGCTATTTCAGCATTTTCCTTAGATAATAATGCAAACGTGATTTTTTTGCTTAAAGCACAGAATTTCTCTTTATCTAGTAATAAATAAATAGATACTACTAATCCTAATATTATATTCCATACACTTGATGCTATAGTTGTCAGCATCCCTCCAAGAATAGGAATTAAATTTGAAACTACTCCAATAGTATAATTTACTACATCATTCCATCTATCTATGGCTATTCCAAGATATTGCGAGTCTACATCTAGTTTAGCTACTATTCCATCTAATAGTTTACTTACATTAGATACATATGTTGGTATGTCATTAGCAAGTCCAACTATACTATCAATTACTTGTGGGAATACAAATTGCATAAACACATACATTACAAAGAATGCGGTAGCATATGTAAGTAAAATTCCTATACCCCTTTTTGATTTATTTTTAAGTTTTTTAAAGTAATCAAGTTTTAAAAGTTTATTTTCATAAAATTCTAGTATAAAGTTTAAAAGATATGCCATTACAAACCCTATTATAAATGGTTGTAATGTAGATATCATAACACTTAATTTACCTGTGAATACGCTCATTTGAGATAATATACTGTAAAAAATAATACTACAGCAAATTACTATAAATGAGTACATTGCTATTGTTGTGTACCTCTTATTCCAATCGATTTTCATGTTTCCTCCTCGTATTATTTAAGCTATCTATACTCATTATACCCCTTTGGGTAGCTTTAATGTCAATATACTTTTGTAAACTTTCATATTAACTTCACATACGTTAGACATTGATAAAAAAAATATGTCTATATCTGCTATTTATAAGCATATATAGACATGTTTTTTTAATAATCTTTTACTATGAATAATTTGTTTTCCATATTTTTATTAGAAGATATTAATTCACCTTCATATAAAATTTTATTAAGCTTCATATCAAATATCTGTAAATTTATAGGTTTATTTCCTTCAATTTTATATTTATTTCCTAGTCTATTTTTTCTATTAATACTAAATTCATTTTGATAAATAGTAACTACTTTATCAT
>JAVXLU010000025.1:22724-22975 GCA_036646635.1 Romboutsia sp. | reverse complement strand
TATACTATATAAATTTTCTTTATTTTTATTAATATAGTTATTAAAATCAATATTTTCAAATTCACTTAATTCTAATATTGATTTTTCATTATACTGATCTAATATTATATCTATATTGTTACTAACAGCTTCTGTTTCAATATCATAATCTTCAAATTCATAAGTTTGTACATCTATAACTTTATTATCATTAATTTCTATATATATAGCACTTCCATCTAATTGATTCTCTGACGTATACTTAGGATAAA
>JAVXLU010000025.1:12892-22714 GCA_036646635.1 Romboutsia sp. | reverse complement strand
CATATTACTACTTCTTACTATTTTATCAAGTTCATCTACCGTATCAACACTTTCCATAATTTCAACATCTATATAATATGTAGTACAATATGGAGCCCCCATATTTTTTAATACATAATCATAATCCTTATCCATTATCTCATTGACATCATTTTGAACCTTAGTTATAGTTTTTTGTTTAGTATGATTATCTGCGATTTTATTCTCTACTTTTGTATTTACCCTACTACATCCGCTAGTAAGTATACTTAGTATAATAATACTAGCTATAGTCTTTTTTAAGTTCATTGATTAATCCTCCTTCCGTTAATTTCAATATTTCTTTATAGATAACATTTGAAATATTTTATATCCCAAAGAGTTTTCATTAATAGTCTTAAATAGATTATATACTATTTAAGACTATTAATAAAATTTAAAGCTAATTTGTAATATTTTTGTAATAGGATTTACTTATTAAATTATCCCCAAATAATCAAAATTTAAGATACTTTATTATATGATATAATATAATAATGATTAACAAGGAGGATTTATTATGGATTTTAAGCAACTTGAAGTTTTTGTTTCTGTAGCTAAACATCAAAGTTTCTCAAAAGCAGCTAAAGAATTATTCTTAACTCAACCAACAGTAAGCTCACATATTCAAAATTTAGAAAAAGAATTAGATACCATTTTAATAAATAGAAGTAATAAAAATATTATATTAACTAAATCCGGAGAAATTCTTTATAAACATGCAATTTATATACTAAATAATTGTAAAAAAGCAATTTATGATATAAAAGAATATTCAGGTAAAATAGAAGGTACTATTAATATTGCTTGCAGTTCAATTCCACAAACTTATATATTACCTAAATTTATTAGTAATTTTGCTAAATCTTATCCTGATGTTAAATTTACTATTAACCATTATAATTCTCAATTAGCCATATCTGAAATTTTAAATGAAAAGGTAAGTTTTGGACTTGTAGGTTCTAAACTTAATAAATCTCAAATAGAATATCTTGATTTAATTGATGATGAACTAGTTTTAATTACCCCAAAAGACTTATATATTGAGAATGAAAATGGATATATTGATATAAATAAACTTTATGAACTTAACTTTATTATGAGAAAAGAAGGTTCAGGTACTCGTAGATTAATATTGAATACACTTAAAAGCAATAACTTTGATATTGATAAATTAAATATTGCTGCACATATAGAGTCTAATGAATCTATAAAAGAAATGGTTAATCATGGTATTGGAGTCTCTTTTATATCTTACATTTCTGCAATAGAATATATTGACCTAAAAAAAATAAATTTTTATAAGATTAAAAACGTTAGATTTATTAGAAAATTTTACTTTATATATTCTAATAAAAAAACTTTTACTCCATTAGAAAATAAATTTCTAAGTAATATATGTAATTATTTCAAAATAAATAAGCCATAAGATATATCTTAAGGCTTATTTATTTCTTATATGTTTATATTAAAAAATGCTTTATATCCTTTGTACATTTCATATATATCTACTTTTGAAACTATTTCATAAGGAGCGTGCATATTTAATACTCCAACTCCACAGTCTATAACTTCAGCTCCATAATTAGCTAAAATATAAGCTATTGTTCCACCTCCACCTTGGTCTACTTTACCAAGTTCAGCAGTTTGCCATACTACATTAGCTTCATTAAATATTCTTCTTACTTCTGCAGTAAATTCAGCATTAGCATCATTACATCCACCTTTACCTCTAGAACCAGTGTACTTATTTAATACTAATCCATTACCCATATAAGCAGAATTTCTTTTTTCATATGCTTCAGCATAATTTGGGTCATATCCAGCTGATACATCTGCAGATAAAACTTTAGTATTTGCCATACATCTTCTTACTTTTAAATCACAATAGTTTCCTTCTAAAGCTATAAGTTCTGCTACTGTATTTTCAAAGAATTTAGAGTGCATACCTGTGTTTCCTTGTGAACCTACTTCTTCTTTATCTACACATAATGTAACTGCACAATACTCTGGCATATCTGTTTCAATTATAGCTTTTACAGCTGCATAAGAACAAACTCTATCATCATGCCCATACGCTAATACCATCGATCTATCAAATCCTAAATCACGAGCACGACCAGCAGGTACAATTTCTATTTCTGCACTTAAAAAATCTTCCTCAATCATTTTATATTTATCATTTAATATTTTTAATATATTTTGTTCTATTGCTTCTTTTTCTTCACCCTCTAATGGCATATTTCCGATTAATAAGTTCAGAGATTCTCCAGTTATACCATCCGCAAGTTTTCTTTGCATCTGATCTCCTGCTAAATGAACTAATAAATCAGTTATACAAAATACTGGATCAGTTTCATCTTCTCCAATACAAATATCTATTTTCTTACCATCACTTAAAATTACTACTCCATGTATCGCAAGTGGAGTTGCTGTCCACTGATATTTTTTTATTCCACCATAATAATGTGTTTTGAAAAATCCTAAGTTAGCTTCTTGGTATAGTGGATTAGGCTTTAAATCTATTCTAGGCACATCTATATGACCACCTATAACCTTCATACCTTTTTCTAGTTGATTTTTACCCATTACAAATAAAGCTACGGACTTGTCTTTGTTTATTGCATAGATTTTATCTCCTGGATTTATACTATCTCTTTTTATTGCATCGTCTATTGATATGTATCCATTTTCTTTAGCTATCCTTACTATTTCTCTAGCTGAAGTTCTTTCAGTTTTACCATTATCTAGAAATAATTTATATTCATTAGAATAACTCATTATTTCCTCTACTTTATTATTTTCCATTTCTACTTCCCATGCATTTTTAAACTTATGCTTTAGTTCCATGTTACCCCTCCCAAAATATAATAAATAAAAATAACTAAATAAAAATTAGTTTTTCTTATTTTTCATGTGCTCTTCATACTCTTCTGGTGATACAACTTTAACTTGATCTAATCTTGATCTAAAATGAGCTCTAAAGTTAGCTAAGTATTCTTGTCTTAAAATTTCTCTTTCTTTTGTTTCATTTTCAGTTAATCCCTCATTTTTATTTTTCTTCGCTAATTCATTTATTCTATCTAATTTTTTTTGATCAAACATTTTGTCATTATACTCAAATATATTCTTTACTTTTGAGCATTCTCCTTTCTTATTTTGTTAATAAAATACCTTATTACTTTTTAGATTAATATTATTTTTGTAATATTTAAAGAACTCATCTAAATTATTAGATATTATAGATATTCCCTTTTCTAAATCTTGTATACTTGACCTTGCTATATTTATCCTAAAAAATCTATCATCAACTAAATTGTCAAAAAAGTATGTCCCTGGAAGTATATATACTCCTCTATCACACATAAATTTCATAAAATCTTGAGACGAGTATCCCCTAGGCAATTCTAAGAAAAAATTTATTCCTCCGCTTGAATTCCTTACTTTTAATTTATCACTCAATTTTTCATTAATCAACTTTTTTGCTAAATTATATTTTTGAGTGTACATGCTTTCTACATTTTCTAGATACTTATCCCAATTAAAATATTCCATATAATAATACATTGATTTTTGAATAAGTCCCGGTGTTGATATATCTGATGAATACTTTGCCCATAGTACTTTTTTTAAAAGTTCAGTTGGTATTTCTATAATACCAATCCTAAGCCCTGGCATAAATATTTTTGAAAAACTTTTTATATATATAACTCTATTTTTATCATCATAACTTTTTAATGGCTTATTGTCATTTGAGTCAAATTTAAAGTCACTTATAAAATCATCTTCAACTATATAAAAATCATACTCTTGTGCTAATTTAATTAATTTCTTTTTCTTATATTTTGAATATGATATTCCAGTAGGATTTTGAAAATTAGGCATTGTATATATTAACTTAGGCTTTATTTTTTCTAGTTTTAATTTAAGTATACCTATATCTATTCCATCATCTAACATTGGTATAGATATTATTTTTGCACCTCTACTTTTAAACACTTCAATAGCACCATTATATGTTGGCTCTTCAACAAAAACTACATCTAAATAATTAATCAAACCTTTGCAAATAATATCAATTCCTTGTTGCGCCCCTGATATTATTTGAATATTTTCTTTGCTCGTTTCTATACTTCTATATTTTAAATAACTTACTATTTTATTTCTTAAATCGTCAGATCCTAAACCTTCATCATATTCAAATATAGAACTACCTTCTTTTGATAATGCCATATTGATAGCACTCTTAAAATCTTCAATAGGAAATATATCTGTACAAGGATTACCACTATCAAAATGTATAATTCCATCTCTAATTTTATAATTTTCATTTTTATCATCTTTAAAATTTGATACAAACGTTCCACTTCCAATAGATTTATATACATATCCCTCTTTTTCCAATAATTCATAAGCCTTTACTATTGTTGTATTGTTTACTCCTATATAAGTTGATAACTTTCTTATTGGTGGTAATTTTTCATGTTCATTTATATCTTTTTCTAATATCATTTGTTTTATATGGCTATAAATTTGTAGATATTTTACAGTACTTTTACTAAATTCTATGTTATATTTTTCCATTTATTCACCGCTTATATTTTACTTACTTCCTTTAGATGGTTATATTTATCTTTGTTAATATATAGTATGTATATATAATACCAAAATTTTAATGAAAAGGGGAACTATTTATGTTTTATGACTATCACATGCATTCTAACTTTTCAAATGATAGCAAAGTCGATATGGAAGATATGATAAAAAAATCTATTGAACTAGGATTAAAGGAAATTTGTTTTACAGACCATGTAGATTATGACCTTGAAGCTGATGATGATTTGGGTATTGATTATAATAAATATTTTGATAAAATAAATTTTTTTCAAGATAAATATAATAATAAAATTTCTATAAAACAAGGTATAGAATTTGGACTTCAAAATCAACTTATAGATATATATAATAAAGAAGCAAATCAATACCCTTTTGATTTTATAATCTGTTCTATACACGCTATAAATAGATCTGATTTATATTTTGGAAACTTCTTTAAAGATAAAACACAAGATGAGGCATATGAAAATTATTTTAAGACACTTTATAATATTATAAAAAAATTTAAAGATTATTCTGTTCTAGGTCATTTAGATTTAGTTAAAAGATATGGAAATTATGATAAATTATTAGATGATAGATTATTCTCAGATATAATCGAATCTATATTAAAGCAAGCTATATACGATGGTAAAGGCATTGAAATAAATACTTCTTGTTATCGATACAACCTTCCTGACTTAACTCCATCTAGATATATATTAAATATGTATAAAGACTTAGGAGGAGAAATTATAACTACGGGTTCAGATTCTCATAATACATCTCAAATTGCTTATGAATTTAACTATATATACTCCCATTTAAAAGATTTAGGATTTAGGTATATTTGTAAATTTGATAAAATGAAACCAGAATTTATAAATATATAATTATTTTTTTACCTCCTTATGAATATATTTAAATATAAGGGGGTGATTTTATTGAAATTACCTAATCTGGTACAATCTACTATTATACTATTTATATCTAATATAATAGTAAGAGTTCTTGGATTTTTATATAAAATACTTTTATCAAAATCAATAGGAGAAGCAGGTTTAGGTATCTATCATATAATTTTTAATTTTTTAATGATTTGCTTAGCTTTTACTACTACTGGAATACCAACTGCTCTTAGCTGCTTAGTTGCAAAAAGAAAAGCATTAAACGATAAACACAATATTAATATTCTTTTTATTTCTACATTATATATTGCATTTTTTATAGCCTTTTTTATATCAATTTTTATTGCTTTAAATGCAAATTTTTTATCACTAAAACTATTTAAAAATACTAATTTAAGTTTATTTATTTTAGCTATATGTCCTGCTATAGTTGTAATAACTATTTCTAATGTGCTTAGAGGTTATTACTATGGTGTTAAGGAAGTAACTGTACCTGCTATTGGTCAAGTTTTAGAACAAACTAGTAAAATTATTTTTGTATTTTTACTTATGATGTATTTCAAGAATAAATCTATGAATTGCTATATTGCACTTTTAGGTATTTCCATTGGCGAAATAATAAATATATTTTATATAAGTATTTGTTTATATAAAAACTCTAATTTTTCTAATAAATATACTATAAATATTAAAGATTTTTATAATGCATCTATGGAAACAATTAAGCTATCAATTCCAATAACTTGTAATCGTATGTCAAATATATTACTTCATTCAATCAGTTCAATGATTGTACCTTCTAGACTTGTATTATCTGGTATTGCTTATCATAAATCATTAAGTATGTATGGCATAATTAGTGGAATGGTTATGCCTTTCGTATATATTCCATTTACTGTTGGTTCTGCTTTAGTTGTAAATTTAATACCTAGTATTTCACAAGAACTAGAGTTAAAGAGATATAAAAATATTGTAAAAAAAATAAATTATGCCCTACTTTTAACTGTTACTGTTGGTATTATTTCGTCTATCTTTTTCTATTTTTTCGGAAATCAACTTTGCCTATTAATATTTAATAATAAATTGGCCGGTACATATCTAAAAGCAATGTTTTTAGTGCCATTATTTATGTCTTTAAATCAAACTTTATCTGCTATACTTCATTCAATAAAAAAAGAAGTTGCTTCTAGCATAATCACTATAACTAGTATGATTATTCAATTAATTGCACTATATTTATTACTTCCAGTTCCAAGTATTAATATTTATGCATACATATATACAATGACTATTGTTTCAATGTTTACATGTTTGTTACATATTATGGTTCTTATTAGAACTATAAACAAATTTAAATACTAGGAGGATACAATGAATAATAATGATATAAAACCTTTTTATATATATACAGATAAAAATTGTTTATATATAAAAAATATAAATGAACATAGTGATAAAATAGCCAACAATATTTTCTACTACTGTGCAAATATAGATTTTGCTAATAATATTCATATTTGTGCTATAGATAAACATGGTAAATTAGTCCATTTTACTAATAAAAACGGTTATTGGAGAAAAAAAATCCTATGTAAATCATTTAATAATATTAAATGTATTAAAGAAATGAGATCATATATAATTGATGATTTTTTAAATGTATTTGCTGTAGAAAATTATCCTTTATCTGAAGACTTATTTAAAGTTTCCCATTTTAATTTTAATTTAAAAAACTTTAAGGCTTCTAAATATATTAAAGAACATATTTATAAACTTAATATAGATGATTCATCTAATATTATTTTTGAATATAAATTATTAAATAAATTTGACAGAAGTTTTAGTGATAATATTATTATTTTCAATAATAATAATAAAACCTGGTTAACTCCTAACCATATGCTTAGAGGTTCAAACAATACACAAATTGATGAAACTAACATTAAAGATGATATATTTGAATATTGTTATAGTATAAAATATAAAGTCTAATTAAATAAAGCTACCAAAAATTGGTAGCTTTATTTTTTATTTAACTATTTACTACACCCACAATTCCCATTATTATTGTTATTTTCTAATCCACATGGTTTAAAATCACAAACTTTATTGAAAGTATCTACTACTCTTGGTTGTATAGGAGCTGGAGATCCTAAAACTACAATTTGTTCACTCATCAATGTGCTAACTACAGATTGTAAACACATTATTAAATCTATATCATTTGGTATACATAATTCATAATAGTATTCACAACACTCGTCACACATAGATCTTAATAGAGCTTTACCTATACAATCTACAGTTAAATTAGTTTGGAAATCTTGTCTTAATGTAACAGCTCTACCATCTGCTGTTAAGCATATAGGTGCTGTTAATGTATTAAAGAAGAATTCTACATCGCAACATCTACTTATTTCTCCACCTAAACCTTTAACTGCTGGGTATGCAAATGCTACTATTTCTGTACATCCGCATTTACCTCTTAATTCTAATACTAAATCTTCTACTAATATACTTAATCCTCTTTCTTTATAAACTACATTTGTACCTTTTCCTTTATTACAACATGTAGCATTTCTTCTTCCACATACTGCATATTCAAATTTTGTTTCGCAAGATTTTCCAGTTATTGGTTCTAATGGTTCTATATCATAATCTTCTAAAGTAGTTGTTCCTGTATCTATTACTATACCAGAATAGTTCATACATACTTTTTCTATTGTTATATTTACTTGACCACCTTTTGGAACTGGTCCGTTTACTTCTACTACATCATAATCAAATACTAATGTATCTCCATTTGGAGCTACTGCATCTGTAAAAGTTTGGAATACCATAGTATCAAATACTCTATTAGCCTCTATTGCAAGTGGTGTAGCATTTGCTGTTGAAAACTTTGGTGATACTATTGGGTTACAACATCCATTATTTGTACATACATTATCAAAACATACATCTGACTCTACTTCACAAGGTTCACAAGGTTCACAATGAGGTTTTTTATGTCCATCATGGTCATGATGGTTATGATTGCATCCACAATCACAAGAATTATTACAGTTACAATTGTTATTACAATTATTTGTAGGACATCCTCCATTATTATTTTGGTTAGGTTTACATCCACAACCTCTATTTAGTTCTTCTTCTACACATTCTTCTGAATTTTTTTTGCTAGATTCCATTTTATTAGCCATAGGAGCCATTTGTTGATTTACCATTCTTCTTTTATTTCTTTTAATATCTTGCATCTCTTAATTTCCTCCCCTTAAATGAATTATTTTAAATGTCTTGGCTTTTTGTTGCCTAATTAATAGTATGCATTTAAATTAGTATTTGTTACTTACTTGTACTTATTGTTTATCTAAAGTAGAATAAATATTTTTTTGAAAAATATATATATAATATCAATACTTTTATAAGGAGGATTTATATGAGTTTTATAAATAAGTGTTCTACAATTCTTAGACTATCAAATAAAGATATGTGTCATATTTATTCTGATAACGATCTCATCTTTGACTATATAGATAAAGATGAGAATTTAATATCATCTAATTCATTCATTAATTCTAATAATCTTGATTTTACTAACTCTAATTTTAATTTAGACGAAGATAACAATATCTATGGATTATATAAAGATAATTCATTAAAAATGATTGAACTAAAAAATGGTTCTAGCGAAATTATCCAAAAAGAAATTTTGACATATAACTATAAAAAGTTTAATATAATTTTTCCATATATAAAAATAGTAAAAGATAAAATACATATTTTATACTATGTTTATAACAATAATTCTACTAATACATGTGCTTTATTCCATCATTATAATAATGATGGTGTTTGGATAGAAAATAAAATTGATTTTATAAATCATATAGTACTAGATAGTTTTACCGTTTTATGGAATAATAATTGTCCTATTGTATTTTACTTTAATTTAGTAAATGGATGTGAAGAAGTATTTTCATCTAGATTTAACACAACTACTTTAACATGGTCTACACCTATACAAATTACTAATTCTGGTAATAGTAAAATTTATTTATCAGTACTTAAAGATAGTATGAACTTTTATCATCTAACTTTTTCAGAAGAATTAGATAATGGATATGCAATCAAATATATAAATGGATATTTAACTGATAATAAATTAGATATTAATATATCTAATTATATAACAAAACCCTCTGCATGTAGATTTCCTAGTTTAGTTAAGTATCAATCTAATTTATATCTAATATGGGTTAATTACCACAAATTAAACACATCTATATCTACTGACTTAGGT
>JAVXLU010000025.1:0-12882 GCA_036646635.1 Romboutsia sp. | reverse complement strand
CTTAGGTAAAACTTGGAGTAAACCTGAAATTGATAAATTTAGTTTAGATGAGAATTTTACTAGAGCTAATTTTTATTCTAATTATATCGATGATATCCCATATAAAGTAACTTCTGTTTTTACTACTGAGAATAATATAGCAATACTAGGCTTTTAAATTTATATGCTAAAAAAGTGTTGCTATAAATAGCAACACTTAAAAAAATCCCAAAACACCGGCGACCCAATAAATTCAGACCCGAGATACTCCCAGGTGGGTGACCTGCCAACTATTTTTAACTTCCCACATAAAATATAGGCATGTTATCTGTAATTAGACATAGTCTCCCTTACAACATTTGTCGGTTGAATTTAAATAAGTCTATCGAATGTTTCAGGATTTTATAATATTATTATATACCAAAATAGTTAAATTTAAAAGCTATTTTATATAGTAATTAATATATTATTAGTATTTTTTTGTAAATTAATTTATATTGTCATCATCATTTATGTAATCATCATTTTCATACTCATTTTCATCATCATTTTCATATTCATCATCGTATTGATTATCTTCTTCATATTCTTCATATTCTTCATCATCATATGAACTACCTTCTCCATCAGTTCTTAAAAGACTTCCAAGTAATTTAAGGTTAGTCATACTTCCTAAGTTATTTATATTTGCTAAGGAACTTAAACTAAATCCTCCTTCCCCAAAATCATCTGGCAAAAATAACTCCGCAAATAAATCTATCTTCTTTTTCATGTCTATTGCTTTTTCAATAGATTCTTTTCTTTTTTCAGGAAATACCTCCAAAATTTCTTTTATCATCATATTTTTTTTATCATCTTCATCCATACTTCTAAAAAAGTTTGTTTCATCTTCGTGTATATCATTTATACTACTTAATCTTTTTATTCCTTTTACTAAATCTAGTACACTTTCAACTTTTGCTAAAACTTTAACTTCATCTCTAGACATATATTTTTTGGTTCTAGTTATTATTTCCATTCCACGATCTAAATCTTCATCACTCAAATCCATTAATTGCATACCTTTATTTATATCATTCATATTAAATCCAAGCATATTGTCACTCTTCTTTTTCTCCCTTTTTTTATTTACATTTTTAGATTCTCTTTCTTTTATTTCTTTTTTACCTTTTTTATTTTTAATCGCTCTAGATTTTGATTGATTACTCTCAATTTCATTTGATTTTGATTTATTTTTATTATCAAATAAAGAAATATTACCTAAAGATATATTTCCATTACTTAATGCAATCATCCCAAGTATTAATAATATATTATTCAATCACAGTCACCCCTTAAAATATACTTCTCCTCATATATAAAGTATGTTTTATTTGCTATTAATGTTACTTTTTTTTGTTTATCTGCATATACATTATTTATAGGAAATCTTATCTATCTAAATATAATATGTACTTCATCTTTGTAAGATTATTGCTATATATAAATACTATGAATTAAATCCTATATATATTATAGAAAGGGGCGTTTTTATGAAAAAATTAAACACAGAAGTATTAGAACAAATGGCTAAGCAAAAAAATATTGACAAAAACAAAATAGAAAAAATTGCAGATGGATATAAAGATAAGTCAGAAAATGAACTTATGGATGAACTTGTTAAAATAGGTAAAAATCTTCAAGGAAAAGATGAAGTTATCTCGAAATTTAAAACATTCCTAGATGAGAATCAACGTAAAAAATTAGATACAATAATGAGTAAAATATCCACTGCTGAGGCTCAAGATAAATTAGAAACTAAAAAATCTAAAAGTAAAAAGTCATCTTCTAACAATACTACCTCGACTAAGCACAAATCTTCTAAACATAGTTCCTCTTCTAAAAATGAAAATATAGTTGAGTCTAGTGGACCTAAAAAAATAAAAAAAGTTGTAAAAAGAGTAAAAAAATCAGGACCTAGTAATTAAAAATATAAAAATAAAGCTAAAGTTAACTACTTTAGCTTTATTTTTATATTTGGCTATGTTTTAAATAAGTGTTGAAAATCGATACCTTCTAATATTTAGGGTATAATATAGATATATCAATGTTTCGGAGGTTGTAATATGCCAAGTATAAAGTCTATATTAACAAATATACAAACATTACCATTAGGTTAAGTAGAGGAATTATTAGCTTATTTAGAAGAATTTCTTGTATTAGGTTTTCAAGTAGGACAAGTATGTGAAGAAGTTAAAGAATTTAGATTTTCTAAGGAAAAAGTGTGTCCTCATTGTAATTCTGAATTGGTATCAAGAAATAGTAAATACAATGGTAAGCAAAGATATATCTGTAAAGATTGTAGAAAGACTTTTACTGATTTTACAAACTCTGCGACATATATAAGTAAGAAATCTTTATATAAGTGGCTTAAATATGCTAAATGTATGATTATAGGGTTATCAATAAGGAAGTCGGCTAAAAATGGTGTTGCAAGTAAGTATATATCGAATTATATACAATGCTTTAAGTGGTTAAGGATATTCGAAAGTGATAGGGATTCTATTAAAACTAAGAATTTTATTGTACAAAGTAATGTGGCATATTCCTACACTAAAATAAAGGTTTTTAAATTAAGGACACCACAGTTTATATAATTGGTAATAAATTGGTGAAAGTAATGCTATAATAAAAATAAGTACGCAATTGTTATATAATGTGAAGTAGTTGAAGGTAAAGTTCAGATTTTTATAGAGGAGTGATATATGATGTTTGAGTATAAATTTATAGAAGTACCATTAAAGCAAGGATTTAAAGTAAAAAAAGGTGACCATTTTGAAATATGCAAAAATACTATTAATGAAGAAGCAAAAAATGGATGGAGATTAAAGCAAATAGTTGTTCCGCCAGCAGATAGTAATGGTATGTATTGTCCATATTGTTATCAAATAATATTTGAAAAAGAAATAGATTAATACATAAAGAAAATTTTATGAAAATGGAGATAGATAATGAACATTAATATATATAAGTTTATAAAATTTATATGTGTAGCAACCATCTATTACTATATAATTGCAAGATTAACATTGCCACTTGTAGATAATTATATATTCTTAAGAGGTATTATATTTGCAATAGCAAGTTTAGTACTAGGTAAAGTCTATAAAGACAAATGGATAACTTTGTAATTTTAATATAATGTGAACAAAAATGTAGGAGTATGTTAGTCGATATACCCCTACATTTTTTTATTTAAATTGCCTCTAATATCAACACTATATTAAAACATACCCTTATATTTTAGTTTTCTAATTTAATATGTATAGATTTCATTAAATTATCTTTTATTTTACTTCCCTCTAATAAAAGTTCCCTACATTCATTATTATAAACTTCATTTAATTCTTTATTTTCAAGACTTATTAGATTTACTTTTACATTTAATAAAGCACCTTCTAAACCAGTATATAACATTAGTACGCCTACACCTATATCAGTTATTGCATTTTGGTTTCCATAGTTAGATAAATGTTCTAATAATTTAAGTGCTTTAAAAGATAATTTAGCAGTTTTAAAAGGAACATCTATAGAAAATAACGTTGCATCTTGTATAGCAATATTTCTCATATTCATTTGTTCTTCTGTATCCTTAGGCATTCTGATAGCCTTCATTACTTCATTAAAAGATTCTGTATCTTTATCCACAAGTTCTATTAATTCCTGCCTTAAATCTCCTAGCTTATTGAATTTATCTAGGAATTCTATTCTTATATTTTCATCTAAGCCTTCATACTTTATTTTCCCAAAACTTAAATGTGCCATCATTCTTGCAAGACCTATCCCTATATTACTTGCTAAAGCTGCTACTGAACCACCACCAGGAGCTGTAGAATTAGAATCTACCTCATCTCCAAAATCAGATACAGTCATATCCATTAACTTCATAGTATTATCTCCTTATATAGTATTATTATAAATCAGAATTCTATTATCTACTACTAGCCTACCTTCTTTATATACCTTATCTACATGATTTATTCCAAAATGATACATTAAATATTCTACATTAGGTGCATCAAATACTACTAAATCAGCTTTTTTACCTACTTCTAGTGACCCAATTTCATCTTGTCTATCAATTGCATATGCTGCATTTATAGTTACTGCATTTAATACTTCATTTGGAGTCATCTTTAATCCTAGACATCCAAGTTGCATTACAAATTGTAAATTTTCACTTGGACAACTTCCTGGATTATAATCACTAGATAAAGATACTGCCACATCTAGTTCTATCATTTTTCGTACATTAGCATATGCTTTATTCAAATTAAAAGATGTCGCTGGAAGTATATTGGCTATTATATTGTTTTTAGCCATCATTTTTAAACCATCTTCACTGGCTGCCATTAAATGATCCGATGATATACATCCTACTCTAGCTGATAGTTCAGCTCCACCTAATGAAACTATTTCATCTGCATGAATTTTTAGTTTATATCCCATTTCTTTTGCTTTTAATAATATATACTCACTTTCTTCTACTGTAAATACTCCCTCTTCACAAAATACATCACAAAACTCTGCTAATTTTAATTTTTTAACTTTAGGCATAATATCATTTACTATTATATTTATAAACCCTTCATGATTTTCTTTGTATTTTATAGGAATTGCATGAGCACCTAGAAATGTGTGTACTAAATCTATTGGGTGATTTATATTTAAATCTTTAGCAACTTTAAGCTGCTTTATTTCTGTATCTAATTCTAATCCGTATCCACTTTTAGCTTCTACTGTTGTTACACCAAATTCTAACATTCTATCTAAACTTTTTTTAGCCTTCTTATATAAATTTTCATAATTTGATTCTTGTGTAGATTTAACTGTGCTAAGTATTCCTCCACCTTGATTTAGTATTTCTATATATGGTACACCTAATATTTTCTTAGAAAACTCATTTTCCCTAGATCCACCATGTACTAAATGTGTATGTGAATCTATAAGTCCTGGAGTAACTAATTTACCATTTAGGTCATCTATTTTAGTAGTACCATCTATTAAATGTTTATAATCATCTTTAATTCCTATTTCTATAATTTTTCCGTTACATACCGCAAGATAGGCATCTTTTATTATTTCTAAATCATTCATTTTTTTTCCATTTTTAGGAAATCCATCATTTTTAGGTGTAACTAATTTACCTATATTTTTTATAATTAAATCGGCTCTCATATATCTACTCCATCAGATTATTTTCTAAAACTTTGTCTATACTAAAATTTTCTAACTCCAATAATATACTACATCTATTAGTTACTTCATATGCCAAAACTCTACTTTTCTATATCTATATCCTACACTAAAAAATCATTATATCTTAGCTATATTTGATAGATTAAGATTTATATTATATTAGTAATCTTATCCCATATTTTACCCTTACATGACTTACTATTTTCTATAAATCTTGACCTTCAGTAAAATTAGATACACATTATACTATTTCCATAATTATCTTAATGACAATTTCATAAAATTATCATCATAGGTTATTTATTGTATCGTCTATTAAATTATCATCAACTATATAAGGAAGTGTTATATGATCTTTTCCTTTACATATCTTATTATATTCTATCACTGTAGAGATAGAGTTCTCATTTCTCGCCCATGCACGTCTAGCTACTCCGCTCATTACATCCCATGGCATAGACGTTCTTAATATATCATCTACCCTCTGAGTACCATCTAATACCATTCCAAATCCACCATTAATAGATTTACCTATACCTACTCCTCCTCCATTATGAAGAGCTACTAAACTCATTCCTCTTGCACAGTTACCTGCAAAGCAATGTGTTGCCATATCAGCCATTATATTGCTTCCATCTTTAATATTTGAAGTTTCTCTAAATGGAGAATCCGTACCAGATACATCATGATGATCTCTTCCTAACATAACTGGACCTATTTCTCCATTCCTTACCATATCATTAAACTTAAGAGCTATATTAGTTCTTCCCATAGTGTCTTGATAAAGTATTCTTGCATGAGTTCCAACTACTAGTTCATTCTTTTTTGCATCTCTTATCCATGCCCAATTGTCTCTATCTTGATATCTTCTAGTTGGATCTATACAATCCATAGCTGCTTTATCAGTTTTTATTAAATCTTCTTCTTTACCACTTAAACATACCCATCTAAATGGTCCATATCCATAATCAAATAGTTGAGGACCTAATATATCCTCTACATAAGATGGAAATATAAATCCATCTTTTTCATCTACTCCATTTTTGGAAATTTCATTACATCCTGCGTCATATACTGCTTTCATAAAGCTATTTCCATAATCAAAAAAGTAAACTCCTCTTTTATGTAATTCTTTAATTACTTTAAAATGATTTATAAGGGTTGAATCTACTAATTCTATAAACTTTTCTTTGTCTTGTGCTAATAGTCTTGTTCTTTCTTCAAATGTAATTCCTTGTGGACAATATCCACCATCATAAACAGCATGACAAGATGTTTGATCTGATAATAAATCAATATGTATATTATTTTCTAAAGCATATTCTAATAAATCTACTATATTTCCATGATATGCTATTGCGTATGGGTCTCCTTTTTGAATATATTCATATGCTATATCAAAAGATTCTTTACAAGTTCTAGCAACTTTATTTACCCATCCTTGAGTATATCTAGTTTCAATTCTTGAATAATCAACTTCAGCTATTATTCCCACTCCACCTGCAATCTCTACTGCTTTACCTTGAGCACCACTCATTCCACCTAATCCTGATGTTACAAATAATTTACCTTTTAAATCTTCATTTTGATCTATTCCAAGAACTAATCTACCTGCATTTAATAATGTTGAATAAGTTCCATGAACAATTCCTTGAGGACCTATATACATCCATCCACCAGCTGTCATTTGACCATAGTTAGATACACCTATTGCAGCAGCTCTTTTCCAATCTTCTTGATTATCAAACATACCAACCATAAGACCATTAGTTAATATTACTCTTGGTGCCTCTGGTTTTGACTTAAATAATCCAACTGGATGGCCCGATTGAATCGCTAAAGTTTGATCTTGAGTTATTACCTTTAAATATTCTTTAACTAAAGCGTATTGCATCCAGTTTTGAAATACCTGACCTGTTTCTCCATAAGTAACTAATTCATAAGGGTACAATGCTATATCAAAATCAAGATTATTATCTATCATAACCTGAAATGCTTTTCCTTCTATACAATTTCCTTCATACTCGCTTATAGGAAGTCCCTTTAGATTTTTATCTGGTCTAAATCTATATCCATAAATTCTTCCCATAGTGTTTAACTCGTTTAAAAATTCTGGTGCTAATTCTTCATGGTACTCCTGTGGTATATATCTTAAAGCATTTTTTAAAGCTAGCTTAACATCTAAATCTGATAATTTTGATTCTCTTTTTGGAGCTCTTCTTATTCCTTTTATAAATTTTGGAGTTTCTTTTGGAACATAGCTCAATTTTATACTCATAGATTCTTCTATATTTTTATTTAATAAATTTAATGTTTTTTCCATATAATCCCTCCATATATTTAGTTTAATCTTTAATTTACTACTTCTTCATCCATTAAAATACTATTTCCTAATGTTTCTTCTACCCCTTTAACTAATAAATTTTTCTTTATTATCTCTTCTGATATATTTATATCCTTATACATTACTCTATCTTTATCTACAAATGTAGTATAATCTCTTACTATTTTATAAGCTACTTCAGTTCCTTTTCCTAATTTTTTCTTTCCTCTTAAATCTATTGCTTGAACTGCTCCTAATATTTCCATAGCCAATACTTTTCTTGTATTTTCCATTATTTCTTTTGCTTTCCTTGCCGCTATAGTTCCCATAGATACATGGTCTTCTTGATTTGCTGATGATGGTATTGAATCTACACTTGCTGGATGTGCTAAAACTTTATTTTCTGATACTAATGATGCTGCACTATATTGAACTATCATAAATCCCGAATTTAATCCACCTTTATTAACTAAAAATGCTGGTAGTCCATGGCTTAATGCTGGGTTGACTAATTTTTCTAATCTTCTTTCTGATATATTTGCTATTTCTGCTAGTGCTATTCCTAAAAAATCAAAACTTAAAGCCATTGGCTGTCCATGGAAATTTCCTCCTGATATAACTTCTTTTTCTTGCGGGAATATTATTGGATTGTCTGTAACTGAATTTATTTCTATATTTATCTTATTTTTTATATATTCTAGTGCATCTTTACTAGCTCCATGTATCTGAGGTGAACATCTTATTGAATATGCATCTTGAACTCTCATTTCACCTTGCTTAGTTGTCATTTTACTTCCAGATACTATTTGTAGTATATTTTTAGCAGTATTTATTTGTCCCTTATGGGGTCTTAATGAATGTACTTTTTTATCCATGGCACAAGTTATTGCATTTAAAGCCTCCATAGTTAAACATAGTGCTATATCAGCAGTTTTTAATAAGTTTATAGAGTCATATAATGTTAATAATCCTACTGATGTCATTACTTGTGTTCCATTTATTAGTGCTAATCCTTCTTTTTCTGACAAATACTCAACTATTTTTATACCTGCTTTTTCCATTGCTTCCTTTGATGTCAATCTCTCTTTATTGTATATTGCTTCTCCCTCTCCTAACATAGTTAATACCATATGAGATAGCGGTGCTAAGTCTCCTGATGCTCCTAATGATCCTTTTTCTGGTATTATAGGATGAACTCCTTTATTTACCATATCTACTAAAGTTTGTAGCGTTTCTATTCTAATACCTGAATATCCTTTAGATAATGCATTTATTCTTAAAATCATTATTCCTCTTACAATATCTTCACCTAAAGGATTTCCTACACCACATGCATGACTTATTATTAAATTTTTTTGTAATTGCTTTGAATCTTCTTTAGATATTGCTACATCTGAAAATTTTCCAAATCCTGTGGTTATTCCATATGATATTTTTCCATCTTCCACTAAATTATCTACTAGATTTCTAGCGATTCGTATTTGAGTTATAGATTCTTCGCTTAATACTATCTCATAATTATTTCTAGCAACATTAACTACATCTTCAATCGTCAAACTATTTCCATCAATTAATACTCTTCCCATAATAGTATCTCCTCACCATTATTATATAGTAACTTTAAATTTGAATATCAATTTAAATATTTCTATATATATTTAAACAATCCTCTATATAAATTTCTATTAATTAAAATATAAAAAGCATATTATCTAAGTTAGATAATATGCTTTAATTTAATTAATACTCATTTTATTATATTTAATTTATTCAAAAATATTATAATTATTTTCTTTCTATAACACTGTCCCTCTCAACTATTCTATATGGTAATTCTATATTCTTATTTTCTAATATTTCTTTATTTATCATTTTTATTACCATTCTAATAGCAACTGCTCCTATATCATATAATGGTTGGTGAACTGTGGTTAACTTAGGTCTATACATCTTCGCTATCTTTACATCATTAAATCCCGCTACTGATATATCTTCTGGAACTTTATAACCTGCATCACATATAGCATTTATAGCTCCAATTGCAGCTTCATCTCCTGTTACAAATGCCGCATGCGGGACTATTCCTTCGTCTAATAGTTCTTTCATGCTCTTATATCCTGTTTCATAAGTTGTTCCACCATGTCTTATTAAGCTTTTTTCCAACTTCAAATTATTTTCACTTAAAGCTTGTTCATATCCTGAAAGTCTTTCCATTTCTAAAACAGTATCATCTTCACTTGTCATTACAAATGCTATTTTTTTATGACCTTTATTAACAAGATATTTAGTCATGTCGTATGTAGCCTCTTTATTACTAGTACTAACTGTATGTATATCATAATTTCTAGCTGTTTTACTTATATATGTTGCTGGTATGCCACAGTTTTGAATATAGTTTATATGTTCCTCCTGCACTTTCCAAGATATCATTACTATACCTTCTACTTGCTTTGCTCTTAGTAAATTTATACTTTTTAATTCTTGTTCTTTATCAGAATATGTATTTGCTAAAAGTATATCGTAGTCATACATCTTAGCTACTTCTTCTATTCCATTTAGTATTTCATTTACAAAAGAATCCGATACTTCTGGAACTATTACTCCAATTAATTGACTTTTTTTAGTTACTAAACTTCTAGCAAGCGGATTTGGAATATATCCAGTTTCTTTTATAACATCTAACACCTTTTGTTTAACTTCGTCCGTTACGGGTTTTGAATCATTTATAACCCTAGATACAGTTGATATAGAAACTCCTGCTTGTTTTGCAACATCCTTTATAGTTATGTTCGCTTTCATTTCAAAATCCCCTCCTTCTTTATTTATATTATTTATTTAAAGTTATAATAAGTTTAATTAAAACTCTATTCTACCATAAAATATGTATTATATAAATATATTACTATATATTAACTCTGTAAAAACATTTATTATTCTAATTATTTATTTATATAGGCATTTTTATACATAAATATTTACTATTAGTACAACAAAAGTATTGGTATATAATACCAATACTTTTGTTATTACTTAATTAGCAGCATCCACCATCGTCAAATAGTCCACCGCAAGAACAAGTTATTAATAATAATATTAAGAAAGGTATCCAAGCCATTATATCTATATCTACCCAACTATCTCCAAATGCCAAGAATAAGAAGAATAATACTATTATCCACCATGCTCCACCACCGAAACATCCACCTTCTCCAAAGAATCTATCTAGCATAATAAAACCCTCCCATTAAATTAATTAAATTTTATTGATAAAATATATTTATCATTGGTCAGCTAGTTGTATATATTTTGCTAACCTGCCATAGTATATACTATGAAATTACTTTACTCTTGTTACACAATATCTAAATAGCATTAGTCGCATATACCACAGCTACAAAGTATTAATAATACTATTAAGAAAGGTATCCAAGCCATTATATCTATGTCTACCCAACTATCCCCAAATGCTAAGAATAAGAAAAATAATACTATTATCCACCATGCACCTGCTCCAAAGAATCCATCATTTCCAAATAATCTATCTAACATTTTGCTACCTCCTGTTGATATATAATATTGAGCTTTCGCTCTTAACATATAATATGCATTAGCTATAATTTGTGATAGTATTTTTTATTCTAATTTTATTATTTATTTTTATACTTTAATCACATTAAAAAATAAAAGAAGATGTAAACTACATCTTCTTTTATTTTACTTAATAATTAACATCCACAATCAAAACTATTGTCTAGGCATCCGCAGTCTTGTTCTCCCATACCACAAGAACAAACTATTAACAATAAAATTAAAAATGGAATCCAGTCTGTTATACATATCTCAGCCCAACATTCTTGGAAAGCTAAGAATAGGAAAAATAATACTATTATCCACCATCCATTTCCACCAAAGTTATCAAATACTCTACTTAATTTATCACTCACACAAATCCCCTCCTAATATATAAATACTATTATTTATGCAAGTACCCAGTTGTTATTAGGGTCATTTACCCTCTCAATACTATACTATGTAATTATTTTAAAAGTGTTATTATTTTTATAAATTTCATAAAATAAAAGAGGCTCTAACTGAGCCCCCCATCTTATACTAACAACATCCACCATCAAAGTCGAAGCTAGTTAAAAGTAGTATTAATAATACTATCCATATTAGAGCCATATCATCACAGAATAACCATTCTATAAGATCTTCACCTAATAAAAGTATTGCTCCTATTATTAATATTACTATTATGCCTATACCACCGCCTCCAAATAGATTTCCACCGAAGAAACGTTGTAAGCCTTGTTCATTTGACATTTTAATGCCCCCTTATTTATTTATAGGCAATTATTATTTATACCTATTTAATAAATATTATGTATTTATAGCTTAAATTGTTACTTTTTATTGATTTATAGTTTAATCATTTTGCTTGTACTTTTTTAAGTACAAAAAAAGAAATCTATAAGATTTCTTTTAAACTCTTTATTAACAACAAGTATCATCAAAATTAAATAATAAAAGTATAACTAATACAATCCATATCCAGATACTATCATCATCTAAAAAATTATCTAGTATATCTGTACATAATACCAAAAATACTATTACTATTATGACTAACATTTTACTACCAAAAAGGCCATCATCACCTCCAAAAAAACGGGATAATGTATCTTCTAATTTTGCCATGACCTCCCCCCCTTAATTTAAAGCACTCATTACTTAAGTATATGTACTAGCAGATAAATAAGTTACTTCTATGAAATTTCTTTTAGCTAACTTATCTAACTCTTTATCACTTAAATTATTATACTTGTTTACATCTTCTAAATACTTCTCTTTATTTTTATCTTCTAATATTCCTTGTATCAAGCTATCTATTGATTTTATTTTATATTCTTTATAATCACTCATTAAAAATGTTGTATTAGAATTTTGCATACCTTTTCTTAATTTCATTAATCTTGATATGTACTCATCTTTTTTTTCATCGATATTTTGTGATTTTTCTAATACATCCTCCAATATAATATTAGCTTCAACTACATAATCTTTTACTTTTTGCATATCTAGTGTTACTGAATTGTAATATAAATTTGTTAATATTATTAAAAATACTCCTATTGATGATACTAATATTCCTATATACTTCATATCAATTCCTCCTATGTATAAACTTATATAATAATTTATATTCTTTTTTTATTAATTTATTACTTTTTTATTAATTCTATATTGAATTTTTTTATATATTATATTAAACTACAATTAAAATTAATCAAATCTTTTATGAGGTTTTAAATGTTTGAAAAAATAAAGGAAATAATATCTGA
>JAVXLU010000024.1:21869-23342 GCA_036646635.1 Romboutsia sp. | reverse complement strand
ACAAAAAAATGAACTCTAATGATTAGAGTTCATTTTTTTGTACAGAATTAGTTTATGCAAAAATAAATATAAATTTTCATTAAATACATAAAAGTAGGGTGCCTTATAAAATGACTTATAAAAATTATTTTGAGACATCTTCTTTAATAAAAATATTGCATATAGAAAAATGAAAGTATCTTAATAAATTTAGCTTAATACAAGATTAACTATAGAAAGTATACCTATAACCCAAAGTGTAATACTTATTTTGTCAGTTTCTTTAGCTACTATATGCATTATTATGTATGATATAAATCCGAAACATAGACCAATACTTATACTATATGTCAAAGGCATTAATAAAACGGTAACAAATGCGGGAACTGCTATTTTACTATCATTAAAATCAACATTTTTTATATTAGTAAACATAAATACACCAACCATTACTAATGCTGGTGAAGCAACATAAGAAGGTACTATACTAAGTAGTGGAGTAAATATTAAAGTTACCATAAATAATAAGGCAGTAATAACGGAAGCTAATCCAGTTCTAGCTCCAGCTGAGATACCTGCAGCAGATTCACCAAATGTTGTAACTGTACTAGTACCTAAAAGTGCACCAATTAAAGTTGAAGTAACATCAGCATATAACATTTTTCCAAGTCCTTTTATATTTCCATTTTCATCTTCTAGACCCATTTGCTTGCAACAACTAACTAAAAAGGCTAATGAATCAAACATATCTATAAACATAAATGAAAAAATTGGCCCGATTAATGAGAACTTTAATGCTCCTAAAATATCTAGTTTAAAAGCAACAGGAGCTATACTAGGTGGAGCAGATATAATTACATTAGGCAGTTCAACTAATCCAAGAATAATAGATATCGAAGTAGTTACAACTATACTTATTAAAATACCACCTTTTACTTTTTTTAGTTCAAAAATTGCCATTAAAAGTAGTCCTAAAAGTGAAATTAGTACAGTTGGGGTAAATTCTGCTAATGATACTAATGTATCTGGATTTGCAACTATTACACCCATTCCCTTTAATCCAACAAATGAAAGAAAGAGTCCAATACCTGCGGCTGAGGCTATGCTTAATTGTTTTGGTATTGCATTTGCTATTGATTTACGAAGACCGCTAATAGCTAGTAGTAAAAATATAAATCCGGATATAAATACAACTCCTAAAGCTTGTTGCCAAGGTATACCCTCACCTATAACTAAGGAATATGTAAAAAAAGCATTAAGTCCCATACCGGGTGCAAGTGCAAATGGTGCATTACCTAAAAAAGCAAAAATTAATGTACCTATAGACGTAGCCAAAATAGTAACAGTTATAAGTGCTGATTTATCCATACCTGCATCAGATAATATAGCTGGATTTACAAATATAATATAAGCCATTGTTAAAAATGTGGTAACACCACCTATTATTTCTGTTTTTACATTAGAACCACGCTCACTATACTTAAATATTTTATC
>JAVXLU010000024.1:21562-21859 GCA_036646635.1 Romboutsia sp. | reverse complement strand
AAATGTATAGGTTGAGTTTTTTGTTTATTTTTTTCTGTCATGTTTACCTCCCAAGATCTAAATTATATTAAAAAATTATTCACTATATATTTATAATAAGTTTTATTAAACTTATATTTTAAGAAACTAACAAATTACAAATTATACGAATGTTGAAAGCTATGAATTGTATTTATTATACAATTTAATCGAACTATTTTCAATAATAAAAAAATAAAAGTTCGAATAAAATAAAAAAGTATTAAAAAATACATAAAATTATATCAAGAGCTTAAAAGTGATTAAATATAATCTTTA
>JAVXLU010000024.1:0-21552 GCA_036646635.1 Romboutsia sp. | reverse complement strand
AAGAGAAATTATACAATGATATATATACATTAAACATAAAATTAAAAAAAATATAACAATTATTTAAAAAAAGAGTTTGAATTAATTTAATATATATAATAATATGGTTTTATAGGAAAACAAAATAAATTATAAGGTGCGTATAAATGGAACAATTAAAAAAAGCAATTGATGAAATAATTGGGCAAGATATAATAAAAGTAGTTATAAGTAATAAAATGAATAAAGATATTGAATATAATAAAATAACATTTATATTAAAAGAGAATAATGAAAAACAATACTATCAAATAGAAAAGGCTACTGAAAAACAAGTATTTCATGAAAATATTGATAGAAATGATTTAGGTGAAAAAATGCTAGAGTATATAGCTTCTAGTTATAAGCAAGTTTCAGCTTGGTCAGTAAGCACTACATTTGATTTGAAGATATCTAAAAAAGGTAAATTATTTTTAGGTAAGAAGAAAAGTGATAATGAAAAATTTATTAATAAGGGACATAATAAAGAGAAAAATTATATTCTTAAAGAAGGTATGCTAATTCAACCTCTTATAGATTTAGGTGTATTTACAAAAGACGGTAAAGTTGTTAATTCTAAATATGATAAATATAAGCAAATAAATAGATTTGTCGAAATTATTGATGATGAAATTAAGAAAAATGATTATAAAGAACTTACTATTTTAGATTTTGGATGTGGAAAATCTTATTTAACATTTGTACTATATTATTATTTTGTAGAAATTAAAAAAATTAATGTGAAAATGATAGGTCTAGATCTTAAATCTGAGGTTATTAAGAAATGTAATGATATAGCGAAACGATATAATTATGAAAATTTACATTTTGAAATAGGAGATGTAAATGGATTTAAATATAATAATAAAGTTGATATGGTAATAACATTACATGCTTGTGATACAGCTACTGACTATGCCTTATATAATGCAATAAAATGGAACAGTAAAATGATTTTCTCTGTTCCTTGTTGTCAACATGAATTTAATCATCAAATGAAAGCTGAATCTTTAGATATCTTAACTAAGTATGGAATAGTTCAAGAGAGAGTTGCAGCACTTATGACAGATGCGGCTAGAGCTAATTTATTAGAATGTGCAGGATATAAAACACAACTTTTAGAGTTTATAGATATATCACATTCTCCTAAAAATATATTAATTCGAGCATCAAAAGCTAATATATCTAAAGATAAAAAAGAAAAATCATTAAATGAGGTTAAAAATTTAATAAATCAATTTAACTTTAATCCTACATTATTTAATCTACTAAACCAAGACAATTTAATTTAATATATCAATAAAAAATCCTGTGAATATAAATTTATATTTACAGGATTTTTTATTGATATATTAAAATTATAGAGTATTAAATTTTTAGAAGGAAATCATATCATATATATAATGTTTAGAATAATAGTTTATATATAATAAAAGGGAGAACAGATTATGAATAATAAAAATATTGATTTAGGAAGTGGACGAATAGATAAATTACTTGTTAATTTAGCTCTGCCAGCTATTGTAGCACAAATGGTAAATTTATTATATAACATAATAGATAGAATATTTATAGGTAGAATGCCAGATGGAGAAATAGCAATGGCTGGTATTGGAGTAGCGATGCCTATAATTATGATAATTTCTGCATTTAGTGCATTGGTTGGTAATGGTGGTGCCCCATTAGTAGCAATTAGAATGGGAGAAAATAATAATGAAGATGCTGAAAAAATAATGAGTAACAGTTTTTCTATGCTAATTATTTTATCATTAATTTTAACTATATTATTTTTAATTTTTAAAGAGCAGCTACTTTGGGCTTTTGGAGCTAGTAATGCTACTATAGGATATTCAGTAGATTATTTAACAGTATATATTATTGGTACTATATTTGTTCAAATTTCATTGGGTATGAATCCGTTTATAAATACTCAGGGTTTTGCAAAAATAGGTATGATGACTGTGTCAATAGGGGCTATAATAAACATAGTTCTAGATCCTATATTTATTTTTGTATTAGGTATGGGGGTTAAAGGAGCAGCACTTGCAAGTATTATGGCTCAGGCAGTCTCTGCAATATGGGTAGTAAACTTTCTATTTGGAAAAAAAAGTATTTTAAAAATTAGAAGAAAATATTTAGCACCAAGTAAAAAAATAATAGTACTAGTTATAGGATTAGGTATTGCACCATTTATTATGCAAGGAACTGAAAGTTTAGTATTAATTAGTTTAAATAATCAATTATCAAAATTTGGTGGGGATTTAGCTGTCGGTGCTATGACTATAATGAACAGCATAATGCAAATAATTGTACTTCCATTAATGGGACTTACTCAAGGTGCACAACCTATAATAAGTTATAATTATGGGGCTAATAATTTAAAAAGAGTTAAAGAAACATTTAAAGTTTTACTTATAACTTGTTTATCATATACATGTATAATGGTTACATTAGTATTAGCATTTCCAGCTATATTTGTTAGTATATTTAATAATAAACCAGAACTTGTTGAAATAACATCAATGAGTATGAGAATATATTTTCCTGGTATGATTATATTTGGAGCGCAAATAGCATGTCAGCAAACATTTTTAGCACTAGGAAAATCAAAAATATCATTAATACTAGCTCTGTTAAGAAAAATAGTATTATTAGTACCGCTAATATTTATATTACCTATGATACTAGATAATGGATTTAAATCAGTATTATTAGCAGAACCAATTGCTGATATTTTAGCGGCAACGACAACTATAATATGTTTTGTAATATTTTATAAAAAGACACTTAATAGAATAGATTAATTATATATATAAATTAAAATTAAAAAATATGTTGTATAAATATTAAGATAACTATATAATATGTATAAAATGAATAAGATTCCCTTAAAGGGGAGTAGCTTTCACGAAAGTGATAATCAATCGTCACCTCGGATTATTAAATCCCGGTTGATTAGCGAGTATATAAACTTGTTAGCAAGACCTTTAAAGTAGATTAATTAATCTATTTTGGAGGTCTTTTTTTATATTCAAAAATTGGAGGAATATTATGTTTTATAAAAAAGAGTATAAAGAAGTGTTAACTTTATTTGAAAGTCAAATTGAAGGAATAACGTTAAAATTAGCTAATGAGAGAATAAAAAAAGAAGGATATAATGAATTACAAGAAAAAGAAAAAAAGTCTGTCTGGAAACTATTTATAGAAAGTTTCAAAGATCCATTAGTAATAATTCTTTTAATCGCAGCTTTAGTGCAAGTGTTTTTAGGAGAAATAGTTGAATCAAGTATAATATTTGCAGTTCTAATATTAAATTCAATTCTAGGTGTTATTCAAACTAAAAAATCAGAAGGTTCACTTGACAGTTTAAAACAATTATCTGTTCCTAATTCTAAAGTAATAAGAGATAGTAGAAAAATAACAGTATCATCAAGGGACATAGTAACTGGAGATATAGTAATTTTAGAAGCTGGAGATTATGTTCCAGCAGATGGTAGGATAATAGAATCACAAGCTTTAAAAGTTGTTGAAGGTATGTTAACAGGTGAATCAGAACCCGTACTTAAACATAATGAAAAAATAGATGAAGAATCTCCTTTGGGAGAACAAAAAAATATGGTGTTTAGTGGATCTATGGTAGTTTACGGAAGAGCGATATATGTAGTAACGGGATGTGGTATGAATACTGAAGTTGGTAAAATAGCCAACTTATTAGATAATGCTGAAAATAAGCAAACACCACTACAAAAAAAATTAGATGATTTTGGTAAAAAGCTAGGAATAGGTATTGTAGCACTATCAGCTGTAATATTTTCAGTACAGGTATTTAGAGGGTCAGATATAGCTCATTCATTTATGTTTGCAATAGCAATAGCAGTTGCAGCTATACCAGAAGCACTATCTTCAATAGTTACCATAGTTTTATCTATGGGAACTAATACTATGGCTAAGAAACAAGCTATAATAAGAAAATTACCAGCAGTTGAAACTTTAGGCTCAACGAGTGTTATATGTACAGATAAAACAGGAACTTTAACTCAAAATAAAATGACAGTAGTAGATTCCTATATGTATGGAGTTGAACAACTTGTATTAGAAGACAATATAGCAGGTAAAGAAGTTGCATTAGATAATATGCAAGTTCAAGAGATAGCATTATATTTAGCATCTACATTATGTAATGATTCAGATGTAACTGATGAAGGTGTAGAAATAGGTGATCCAACTGAAATAGCACTTAGAAATTATTTAGAAAAAAATAATTTAAGCTATAAGAAACTTAGAAAAAAATATAATAGATTAAGTGAATTACCATTTGATAGTGAGAGAAAGTTAATGTCTACTGTAAATAAAATAGATAATGATACTATAATGTTTACTAAAGGTGCTCCAGATGTAGTATTTAACAGATGTAAGTATGTATTAAATAACGGAGAATTACTACATATAACATCAGATATAATAAATGAATATAATAAAATTAATGAAGAATTCTCTAATAAAGCATTAAGAGTTTTAGCATTTGCTACTAAAAATATAAAAAATGAAAAAATTGTATTAGAAGATGAAGATGACTTAACTTTAATAGGCTTAATTGCAATGATAGATCCACCAAGAGAAGAAGTATATGAAGCAGTTTCTGATGCTAAAAGGTCAGGTATAAAAACTGTAATGATAACAGGAGATCATAAAACAACTGCGGCAGCAATAGCAAAAGATATAGGGATTATGGAAGATGGAGATTTGGCACTTACAGGTCAAGAACTAGATAGTTTAAGTGATTTAGAACTAGATAATAATTTAGATAAAATATCTGTATATGCAAGAGTTTCACCAGAAAATAAAATAAGAATAGTAAAAGCATGGCAAAGAAAAGGTAAAGTTACAGCTATGACAGGTGATGGAGTAAATGATGCTCCAGCTTTAAAACAAGCTGATATAGGTATTAGTATGGGAAGTGGAACAGAAGTAGCAAAAGATGCATCAGCAATGATTTTATTAGATGATAATTTTGCAACAATAGTTAAGGCAGTTGAAGTAGGTAGAACAGTTTATAATAATATAAAAAAATCAGTAACATATCTTTTTGCAGGTAACTTGGGTGGAATAATAGCTATATTATTTGCAGTAATGGCAAATTGGTCAAATCCATTCACTACATTGCAATTATTATTTATAAACTTAGTAACTGATTCATTACCAGCTATAGCACTTGGACTTGAAAAATCAGAAAAAAATATAATGGATAATCATCCAAGGCATCAAAGTGAAGGTATATTATCAGCAGGAACATTAAAATCTATTTTAATTAGAGGTTCTATAATAGGATTTGTTACTATAATAGCTCAATATATAGGAATGAAACATTCACCAGAACTTGGAACTGCAATGGCATTTTCAACACTTACTTTATCTAGAATAATACAGACATTTGCATCAAGATCTAATACCGAGACTATATTTAAATTAGGATTTACAAGTAATAAATATGTGTTAGGGTCAGTTGTTATATGTATAGCTATATTTTTAATAGTATTAATGCCATTTATGAGAGAAGTATTCGCTATTCCATCAACTTATGGACTAATAAATTTTATTATGAGTTTTAGCTTAGCCGTATTTGCAAGTTTAATGATAGAAGGGAATAAATTTATAAAAAAATAAAAAACTTAAGTAAAATAATATAAAGGATGATGAAATAAAATGTCAATAGCAATAATGGCTTGTAGAAAGTTAATATCTAAATGCTCAGGAACTGGATGTTTTAGAGCGTATAATAATTCAGAGAAAGCATTTGAAATATATAAAGATAATAAAAAAGAATTAAATAGTTTATTTTACTGTGTTGGATGTAGTGAAACTATAACTAAAGATGAAGATTGGAGTAATAAAATTAAACAATTAAAAAGTAATAACGTAGAAACTATTCATATAGCATATTGTATTAAAGTAGAATGTGATGATTATGATAAACATGAAATAATGTTAAAGAAAGAAGGATTTAAAATAATACATGGAAGTCATTAAAACAAGCATTATTAAATCATAATTAATGTAAAATAAGTCTAGATTAATGAATTAAATCATTAGTATAGACTTTTTTTATAGAAATTTAAATTTATATTAATAAATATTATTAAAGAATATAGTTATAATAGAGTAAATGTAGTATAATTATTTGGTGAAAATACATATAATTTGTCAAAAAAGAGTAGTACTTTTATAATGAAAATAAATAAATATAAAATTTTAGCCATCTTAGCGTTATTTATGACATTTATTTTAATTAATCATATATATGCACATGATGGTATAAATTTAAAAAATATAACTACTAAAGATGGATTGTCTTAATAAATAGTGAAAGTCATATTTCAAGACAGTAAAGGGTACATATGGATTGGAACTTCTAATGGAATGAGTAAATACGATACAGAAGTAGATAGATTTATTCATATATGAATATGATAATAAGATTTAAAAAAAATCTTCATTTTGGAAAAGTAAAGTTGCTATTTTATTATATAGTTTAATAATTATATTTATGATTTATAGAACTATAACTAAGGTACGAAGATTAGATAGTCTATTAGAAAAAATGAATAAACAACACTAGATGTTAAAGAATATATAGAGTCTAAATGAATTCAATTAATTATAGATACAAATATAGAAGAAAAATACATATTATGTGATGTAGATGAAGTAGATATATTATAAATTAAATGAGTTTAAACACTAATAATGAAGGTATAAATAAAGTATCAAATTAAAAATAATATTTTTGTAAATTAAAATAAGTGTATAAGGTATGACTAAATATATTGGAGGAAATGACAATGAAAAAATTACAAAATAAGGTTGCAATAGTGACATCATCAACAAAAGGAATTGGATTAGCATCAGCAGAAATATTAGCTGAAAATGGAGCATTAGTTTATATAGCGGCTCGCTCTAAAGATTTAGCAAATGAGGTTATAAATAATATAAACTCAAAAGGTGGTCAAGCTAAATTTGTATATTTTAATGCAAGAGAAGAAGAAACATATACTTCAATGATAGAAGAAGTAGTGACTAATGAAAAAAGAATTGATATTTTAGTAAATAACTATGGATCTACTAATGTTGTACTTGATAAAAATCTTGTAGATGGAGACACAGATGAGTTCTTTAGAATAGTTAAAGATAATCTACAAAGCGTTTATTTACCATGTAAAGCAGTTGTTCCTTATATGATGAAAAATGGTGGAGGAAGTATTGTAAATATTTCAAGTGTAGGTTCTCTGATTCCAGATTTATCAAGAACTGCTTATGGTGTTTCAAAAGCTGCAGTAAATACGCTAACTAAAAATATAGCAACTCAATATGCTAGAGATAATATAAGATGTAATGCAGTTTTACCAGGTCTTACAGCAACTAAAGCAGCATTAGATAATATGACTGATGAGTTTAGAGAATCATTCCTAAGACATGTCCCTTTAAATCGTATAGGTAGACCAGAAGATATTGCAAAAGCGGTATTATTCTATGCAAGTGATGATTCATCATTTATAACAGGTGATATATTAGAAGTAGCAGGTGGATATGGAATGCCAACTCCTCAATATGCAGAGTATACAAGTAAATAAGTAAATAAAAGAGCATCTTAAAATGATTTAATCATTAAGAGATGCTTTTTATATTTAGATATATTGTATTAAATTTTAATTTCTAAATTCCTTTATCAATCATTTTTTTAATCATAGAATCAAATCCAAAGCTATTATACATCATCATAACAATATCCGAATTACTATTTTTTATGATTTCTTTATAACTCATATTTATATTATCTATATTTCTAGGGTCAACAATTAGAACTTCAGTAAATAGATCTGCAAATAACCATGTATTAGGCGCTTGATAGGAATCTCTAAAAATAAGAACTTTCTTATCAACTAATGCATTTTTATTTTTTATTTTTAGCATATTACATTGAGCTCCTCTAATATATGCTCCACCATAATCCCAGCTATCTTTATTTCTTGAAATTGCAATTACTTTATTTTCATCTACTTTTTTATCTTTTTTACCATTATTTAAAAAGTATTCGTACTTTGTATCTTCTAAGTAAACATAAGTAGGATAATCTTTTTCATCTATTAACATATCTAAATTTCTATTATAGCTACCTATAAATTCTTTATTTTTAACAACTTTAGTTTTATATTTTGAGAAATGATTATCTAAATCTTTGTTAGTAATACCGAGATCCATTCTCTTTGCAATAACTTTAAAACCTTCAAAAGCTCCTATTCCATTCCAATGATGATCTGTTTTAAAATACATTTTTTCTAGTTGTTTTTCATTAAATTTTTCTAAAAAGTACTCATCTAAATCTATAAATCTTATAAGATCTGGCTCTATATTCGCTTTTAATTCATTTTTATTATTATCTATTCCATCTTTATTATCTACGTAACTTGGATATAAATGTTTTAGCATATTTGTTTTGTGAGGAGTCATGGTATAGTACACATCTTTACCTAAAGATTGACTAATTTCTCCTACTTTATTAATTACATTAGAATACTCATTTAATTTTTTTTCACTTAAGGGCTTAGAAAACTTTCCTAATATCCAATTATCTTCACCTAAATAATAATTTCCAACTTCAGTTTTCTTTAATTTAGCTTCAGACTTTCTATTAATATTTATAAGATTTTCCCTAAATACAAATTGATCTGAGTAGTACTTTTCAAACTTTTCCGTATAAGTATGATTTTCTACTTCTTTAATACTTGGCTTTATTTCTAAATTTCTATTTTCTGACAGACTATATTTTTTTTCTGGAGCTAATCCATTCATTATAAAAAATCCAAATGTTAGACCTAGAAATGGTATTATAATATATTTTGCTCTTTTTCTATTCATCTTACTATTCTCCTTTTCTCATTCTAAAATCTAAAGTATAAAAATGGATTATAACTAGAACTATTTAACATAACTACGACTACAAACAGAAAGCTTGTAAGTACAAGTCCTTGCATCATATATACTAGACTATTTTCAAGTAAATTCTTATCCTTGCTTATAATCATATGTTTAATTTTTTCTACTATAGGAGTTGCAAATACTATTGATGCACTTATTATGTACCAATAATCATTTATATACATTAGAAACATATTACTAAATAATGGATTTGAACCAATACCTATCATTACTTTTATAAATTCTATTGCTTGTTCAATATTGTTTGCTCTAAAGAATACCCATCCAATCATAGCTATAAGTAGCAAATATATATGTCTTAAAATTTTAGGTAATTTATATAAAATCTTTTCTAAAAATGCTTTTTCTAATGCTATAAATACTCCAAAGTATAGTCCCCATATTATAAAATTTAAACTTGCTCCATGCCATATACCAGTTAGTCCCCATACCACAAATAAGTTTCTATATAATTTTAACTTAGAAACTCTACTCCCACCTAGTGGTATATATACATAATCTCTAAACCAACTTCCTAAAGATATGTGCCATCTTCTCCAAAACTCAGATACACTTTGTGATATATATGGGTAGTTAAAGTTTTCTAAGAAATCAAATCCAAACATTTTTCCAAGACCTATTGCCATGTCACTATATCCACCAAAATCAAAGTAAATTTGAAGCGTATAACATATTATTCCAAGCCAAGATTCCCCCATTGATAAACTAGATGTACTACTATTAAATACACCATCTGCTATCATTGCGAGTTGATTTGATAATATAACTTTCTTTGCAAGACCGATTACAAATCTATTTACGCCATCTGCAAATTTTTCTAAACTATGAGTTCTTTTATTTATTTGCTCGTACACTGTTTGGTACCTTACTATTGGGCCTGCTACAAGTTGTGGGAATAAACTTATGTAAAGTGCTAAGTCAGATATATTTTTTTGAACTTTACCATCTTTTCTATAAACATCTATTACATAACTCATTGTTTGGAATGTGAAAAAAGATATTCCAAGAGGTAATTTTATACCTTTTATTCCAAATAAAAAATCAGCATATTTGAATATTACTAGTAGTCCTAGATTAAATACTACTGATAATATAAGCCATAATTTTTTATTACTTTTGCTATCTTCTGATACTTTAAGTCCAAATAAATAATTTATTAATATTGAAAAAATCATAAGATATATATATTTTGGTTCACCCCATGCATAAAAAAATAAACTTGCTAATAGTAACACATAATTTTTAAACTTATTATTTAATGAATAATAACTGATTAATACTATCGGTAAAAACAAAAATAAAAACATTAAACTGCTAAATATCATAACTTTACTCTCCTTTTTTTCATGTTCTAAGAGGACTATATCATAATTTTTTTATTAAAATACGTATTTAAAATTATCGTATACTTTGTTTAATAAATTTGTAATAAATTAAGCTTATTGTAATAATTTCTTAATAAGTTGTATCTTTATTATAACTAACCTCTTATAATATAAAATCTACTTTTATCATTTTGGATATATATATAATTAACAAATAATTATCCTAAAGATATCATCATAAAATATTCTGTTCAATACGTTTGTCCCAAGTAGTAACTTTAAGTATCCAACTGTCATATTTTTCATAAATTCATAAATTTTATTTTGAATAATTTATAACTTAATTTACATAATAAAACTATTAGTAGGTTTAATTATGAATAAAAAATCTATAACTATTTTTATTTATTTGTCTTTGTTCATTGCATTTATAGTAAATATTCCAATTATTAATGTTATAAAAGGAATTACTATGTATTTTGATTTTTTATTATTCATACCAATTCTCCTTTTTTCTTTTACAATAGAGATATACAATAAATATTCTATTTAAAATTATTTGTAACTTTTTTATACATTTCTTAATTAACTTGTGATAATGTCTAGTCTATTGTAATAAAATCTTAATAATTTAGGATGTATTTTGTAAATTTATAATATTTACCTATATGATATAATTGATGTTAAAGGAGTGATAATAATGAACAAAAATATATTAATAGTCGATGATGATAAAGAAATAGTTGATGCTATAGAATTTTACCTAAAGCCTGATGGTTTTAATATATTAAAAGCCTACGATGGACTGGAGGCTATAGAAACTTTAGTAGAAAAAAATGTAGATCTTATAATAATGGATGTTATGATGCCTAATATGAATGGACTTAAAACTACTCTTAAAATAAGAGAAAATAATAATATACCAATAATACTTTTATCTGCTAAAAATCAAGATATGGACAAGATATTAGGACTTAACATGGGTGCAGATGATTATCTTACAAAACCATTTAATCCACTTGAACTTATAGCTCGTGTTAAATCTCATTTAAGACGCTATATTAATTTAAGTACTATGAATAATGTTCAAAATAATAACAACAATCCATCTACTTTAATAAGTGGTGGTCTTTGTTTAAATAATGATAGCAAAATAGTTACTTTAGATGGTGATGAAGTTAAGGTAACTCCTATTGAGTTTAAGATTTTAGAATTGTTACTTAAAAGTAAAGGTACAGTATTTTCATCAACTGAAATTTATGAAAAAGTATGGGAAGAAACAGCTTACAACTGTGAAAAAACTGTAGCAGTTCATATAAGAAGAATTAGAGAAAAAATTGAAATAAACTCAAAAGATCCAAAATACTTAAAGGTGGTGTGGGGAATTGGATATAAAATTGAAAACATTAGTTACCAAAAATTCTAAATTAAAAGCTATTTCTTTATTTCTTCTTTTTGTATTTATGTCTATTTGTTTTGAAGTTTTATTTAATTTAAGCTACAATTATTATTCTTGGTATAGAGAAGCTACATCTATTCCAGAATTCTATTTATTTGGTAGAGTTAAAAGAATGCCTGCTTCAGATATTGTATCTAGCCAACAGTACTTAGCTATGATTACAGGTATTTTATGTGTTATATTTTTTGTACTTTATAAATTAAATTCTAAAACTAATATAAAAATACTAGATAAAATTATATCTATATCTTCAGGACTTTCAATTGAAACCAATTTACTAGTGCTAGGATTTATATTATTAGGAAGATATATCCATTGGAGTTCTACCATAGATTTTTATGATACATACCTTGTTATGTTTGATTTTGTTATATTATGGGGAGTTTATATTTTTTATAATGGTGTTATTCTTAATATAGAAAATTTAAAACCTAGACTTTTAATCTTTAATCTTATAATTGGTATATTTGGTAAATACAATAAAAAATCTATAAATAAAAAAATTGCATTAGTTTTTTTAATCACAATCATAATTGAATTTATATTAGCATTTTCACTATTTTCTACAATGTCCTATTTTGGTACTGGTTTTGCTATAGCTTCAATTTTATCTATATTTAATATAATATATTTTTCTTACTTATATAAGTTTTTATCTAAGAGATTTATATATATAGATTATATTTGTAACAAAATCAAGCTTATAGAAGATGGTAATTTAAACTATAAATTAGATGTAAAAGGAAACGATGAAATATCTTCTCTTGCATCTAGCATTAACAATATTACAAATGGACTTGAAAATGCAGTTGATAGCAAGCTAAAAAGTGAGAAGATGAAAACTGAACTTATAACTAATGTAAGCCATGATTTAAAAACACCATTAACTTCTATAGTTAATTACGTTGATATACTTAAAAATAATGAACTTGATAAAGCTACTACAAAAGATTATATAGATATATTAGATAAAAAATCTCAAAGACTTAAAGCTTTAGTTGAAGATATATTTGAGGCTTCTAAGATAAGTAGTGGTGATATTGAACTTAATATAGAAAAAACAGATGTAAAGGAATTGTTAATTCAAAGCATTGTGGAATTAGAAGATAAAATTTCAGATTCAAAACTTGATTTTATTATAAATGTTCCACATGAAGCGGTCTTTACTATGATAGATGGTAAAAAAAGTTGGAGGGTATTTGAAAATCTTATATTAAATATAACAAAGTACTCTATTTTAGGTACTAGGGTTTATATAGATTTAAGTTTGGATGATGAGAATATATTTATATCTATGAAAAATATGTCAAACTATAAGTTAAATATTTCTCCAAAGGAATTTTTAGAGCGTTTTAGGCGTGGAGATGTTTCTCGTAATACTGAAGGAAGTGGACTTGGACTATCTATTGCTGATAATTTAATGTCTCTTCAAGGTGGTAATCTTGATATTTATATTGATGGTGATTTATTTAAATCGGTACTTAAATTTAAATGTATTAATGATAATTCAAAATAATCAATTAAATATCTTAAAATAGGAGGTGTTCTGTGAGTATATCGATAAAAGATGTAACTGATAAGAATATAGAACAAATATTAAATTTAAGTGTAAATAAAAGTCAAAGTTCTTATATTGAATCAACTAAAGAATGTATTAAAGAAGCGAAAGAATGTAAATATTATGAACCAGTAGGTCTTTATGTAGATGATAAATTAGTAGGATTTGCTATGTATGGATTTTTCCCAGGTGAAGGTGGTAATGGAAGAACATGGTTGGATAGATTTTTAATAGATAAAAAATATCAAGGCAAGGGAATTGGAAGTAGAATGTTAGATACTTTAATAATCCATTTATCTACTAAATTTAATTGTGAAGAAATATTTTTGAGTTTATATGAAGATAATAAAAATGCTCTTAATTTATATGAAAAGTTTGGATTTGAATTTAATGGAGAGTTAGATATAAATAAAGAAAAAGTAATGGTAAAGAAATTATAACAGTATTATCTTAAGTTTTTAAGATTAAAATTAGTTTTTAAAAACTTGATTATAAATAATACTATGAGTCAATAATAGTATTATGAATATGTCAAGGGGGTAATAATATGATAGTACTTAGTAGAGAAAATATTATAGAAGGATTAATTGAATTGAGATATGAGTATGAATATGAAAATAAAAAGATAATTAATAATATAAAATATATATTAAATAAAAAAGATATTAATGATATAGAAAAATTGAAACTAATAAATAATGAATTAGGACAACTTATACTAAATTAAGATAAGACCTATGTACTATTGTAGTATATGGGTCTTATTTACATATAAAATAGATTATAATTAAAAGTAATTATAATATTGAGGAGACGATATGAAAATATTAATAGATGCAGATGGTTGTCCTGTAGTGGATATATCAATAAAAATAGGTGAAAAATTTAATTTAGATGTAATAATAATGTGTGATACATCTCATAATTTTAATAAGCCAGGAATCGAGACTATAATTTTACCAAAAGGAGCTGATGCAGTAGATTTTGCACTTGTAAATAAGGTAAAAAAAGGAGATATTGTGGTTACCCAAGATTATGGTTTAGCTGCTATGGTTTTAGCTAGAGGGGGGTATCCTATAAATCAAAATGGATTAGTATATAATAATCAAAATATAGATCAGATGTTATTTACAAGATATATATCTAAAAAAGTTAGGGATGCGGGTGGAAGAACTAAAGGTAATAAAAAAAGAAAAAATGAAGATAATTTAAAGTTTGAAGAAAATATGGTTAAACTTTGTGAAAGTATTATGTAGTAATAGACAAAAAACTAAAACAATAATTATTGACTTAATAAATAAAAAAGTATTATATTATATAATATAAGAGAGGTATAAAATATGACTAAAAATATAGTAGCAGTATGCGATAATGAAATATGCAAGAAAGAATTAGAAAAAGCGTGTAAATATTTGGGATTTATAATAAAAGCTGAAGTTCAAAAAGATTTTAAAATAAAGAATGAAATATCAATAGAAGAAATAAAATCATCAAATGTAGTATTATTTGCTATAGATGGTACAGTAGAAGATATAGAAAAAATAGAAAGATTTATAGAATGTGAATATTATGAAGTTGAGCCTAAATTTATTATAAAGGATGCTAAGGCTATAATAGATGAAATAGTATCAGATATAAATTAGTAGAAAAAGTATAAATATAACTAAAAATGTGTATTGATTAAAAATCAATACACATTTTTTAATACCAACATATAAACTTGAGCAACAGATATATTCTTTAGATTTTTTGAGATGAATCTATATTTTCTAAATATTATATATAATGAGATTGATAGAGTATTAGATAAAAATTTTACAAAAAGTGATATTATGGGAGGTAGCCGCAGTATTTTATCTATTATAGCTAAAAAATTAAAATTAGATTCTGCAATAATAGCAGCGTTCTTATAACTATAATAGTAAATGCATTTGTATTAACTATATATTTTACATTAGCTAAAGTGTTTTTAGGTATATGATAGTTTAAATAATTTGACAAATAATTATCTTTGTTTACCAAAGTATACAAAATATAGGAACAAAAAAATAGTAATAACTGTATGAATACAACATAAATAGCTATAATAAATAAAGAACAAAAAAATAGTGTATAGAATACAATACTTTAGAAGAGGTGATTACTTTGAAAATTACCACAAATAAAAGTGGATGTTTCTGGACACATTTTTCAAGTGTTAGAAAAACTATAGCGCTATTATTAACTGTTGTATTTTGTTATTTAAGTATATTGGGAAAAATTACTCAAGATCAATTTATACCAATATTTAGTATGGTACTTGGATATTATTTTGGAAAATCAACAGCTTTAGATATACCAACTAATTCTAATAATGAAACTAAAAATAATAATGAAACTATATAAAAAATAAGCTCAGAATTAATCTTCTGAGCTTATTTCCATTAATATTTCTTTTAAATTTTCTAATGATAATCCTAATTTATCCAGTTGATTATCTGATAAAGTAGAAAGTCTTTCTTTTAAAGAACTTTGAACATGTTTAAATTTATGATTTAAGTACTTATGACCTTTTTCAGTTAAATCTATATTAATAATACGTCGGTCTTTTTTATCAGGTATTCGTTCTACAAACTCCTCATCTATAAGTTTGTTTAAGAGTTTAGTCATATTAGGGGTAGAGATTATAAGTTTTTTTGCAATATCAGAAATAGGTAAAATACCTTGTTCTTTTAAAACAACCATTATTTGAAAATGGGAATGATTAAGATGTTCATGTGAAAAACCGCAATCATGTCTAATTAATTTTTTTTGAAATAAAGGCATTATAGTAATAAAATTTTGTATTATAGATTCTAATTTAATATTATCCATTTATTAAATGCGTTGCCATAAATATATAAAAATCTATAAATTATGTTTAATTCCTTTTTCAACCTATCCAATTTTGCAAGCTAAGCTACAACAAGCTACTTTCGTTTAAGCAACCACGTTGGCGATTACTTTTGATATAATAGTCCAAAGGCTTAAATTCGGATACAACGCATCCTACATATACAAGTATTCTTCAAGGTGAACCACTTGTATTTACTATTTTCGCTTGGTTTTTGCTTCTAAGTACGCGCTTAGATTTTCTTTAGACACTAACACCCTCAAGATTCTACTCCATGACTATATCACTTTCGCAATATATGGGATTCACAATAGCTATCTACTATTATATCAAGTTTTAAAGGAATTGTACCTATAAAAACTTACCACGTTTTTGTAGATACTTATAGATTTTTATTCACAGCAACTATCCTCCTTTTAGATTAAGTATTAATAAATATAAGTTAAAAGTATAAGTATAAAACAATAGAATAAAATTATTAACTGAGAAAATAATATATATTATTGACTTTTTTTAAAAAAAATATATACTTAAAATATATAATAGTTAAAAAGTATAACTATTAAAAAATAAAACTATTATTACTATTATATAATAAAATATAATAAAAAGTAAAAACTATAATTTAAATAATTTTAAATTATAAAAATATATGTATAAAAATTAAGGAGGAGTGATTAATGTTTAAGATTTTTAAGTACTTAAAACCATTTACCATATCTATTTTAACTGTAATTGTACTTTTAATAGTTCAAGCAACATGTGACCTATCATTACCAGATTATACATCAAATATTGTTAATGTAGGTATTCAACAAAATGGTATAGAAAATGCAGTACCAAAATATATTCGTAAAAGTGAATTAAATAAACTTATGAGTTTTATGACTGATAAAGAGAAAAATAAAGTCAAAGAAAATTATGTATTATCAGATGAAGAAAAAAACATTTATGATTTGAGAACAAAGAATAAAGAAACAATAGATAAACTTAATTTAATAATGAGTAAATCAATAATGAGAATTTCAGCAATTGATATGGGACATAAAGAAGGAGTAATACCAAATATTCCTAAAGATATGGATATATGGTCAGTTATTTCTAAAATGTCAGAACAACAAATTAACTCTATGAAGCTGGAAATTGATAAGAAACTAAATGATTTAGATGAGAATATGTTAACACAGTCATCTATTTATTATGTAAAAAATGAATATGAGAAAGTTGGAATAGATACAGAAAAATTACAAATTAATTATATATTAATATCAGGAGCTAAAATGCTAGGAATAGCACTTATAAGTATGACAGCAACTGTTATTGTAGGATATCTAGCAGCAAGAATTGCAGCTGGAATGGGGAAAAATCTTCGTAAAGATGTATTTAAGAAAGTTGTAGGGTTTTCAAATATAGAATTTGATAAATTTTCAACTGCATCTTTAATTACTCGTAGTACCAATGATATTCAACAGATACAAACTTTTTCAGTTTTATTAGTAAGGATGGTATTTTATGCACCAATACTTGGTATAGGTGGAGTAATTAAAGTATTAAATACAGATACTTCTATGGCTTGGATAATAGGCGTTGCAGTATTAGCAATATTATCATTTGTAAGTATATTATTTTCATTAGCAATACCAAAATTTAAAACAGTACAAAAGCTTGTAGATAAATTAAACTTAGTAACACGTGAATCATTAACGGGTATGTTAGTTATTCGTGCATTTAGTACTCAGAAAACAGAAGAAGAAAGATTTGATACTACTAATGAACTTCTTAGAAAAACAAATACATTTGTTAATCGTATAATGGCGATGATGATGCCTGCCATGATGCTTATTATGAATATAATAACTATAGTAATTGTATGGGTAGGAGCACATCAAATTGATGCAGGTAGTATGCAAGTTGGTGATATGATGGCATTTATTCAATATGCAATGCAAATAATAATGTCATTCTTAATGTTAACAATGTTATCAGTAATATTACCTCGTGCATCTGTATCTGCAGGTCGTATAGGGGAAATTTTAGGGACTGATGTAACAATAAAAGATCCTAAAGATTCTAAAGTATTTGATAAAAATAAATTTGGATATGTAGAATTTAATAATGTGTCATTTAAATACCCAGATGCTGAAAAGGAAGTTATAAGTAATATAAACTTTGTAGCTAAGCCAGGTCAAACAACAGCATTTATAGGAAGTACAGGTAGTGGCAAATCAACACTTATAAATTTAATACCTCGATTCTTTGATGCGACACAAGGTGAAGTATTAGTTAATGGTATAAATGTTAGAGATATAAGTCAGCATGATTTAAGAGCAGAAATAGGATATGTACCACAAAAAGGGGTATTATTCTCAGGTACAATTGAAACTAATATAAAATATGGTGTAGATAGTGCTACTCAAGAAGATTTAGAAAGAGCAGCTCAAATAGCTCAGGCAATAGAGTTTATAGAACATAAACCTGAAAAATTTCAAACTGCAATATCACAAGGTGGAGCAAATGTATCAGGTGGTCAAAAACAAAGGCTTTCGATAGCACGTGCTCTTACTAAAAAGCCAAAAATATTTATATTTGATGATAGTTTCTCAGCACTAGATTTGAAAACTGATGCAACACTTCGTAAAGAATTAAAAGAAAAAATAAAAGACAGTACAATGCTTATAGTAGCTCAAAGAGTAAGTACTATTATGAATGCAGAACAAATAGTAGTTCTTGATGAAGGTAAAATGGTAGGAATAGGAACTCATAGAGAGCTTATGAAAAATTGTGAAGTATACAATCAAATTGCTCTATCTCAGCTTTCAAAGGAGGAATTAGAACATGATGAATCCAAAAGGTAATTCAAAACAACATGAACCAATGAAATCAATGGCTAGGTCAAATAAGGCCAAAGATTTTAAAGGAACAATGAAAAAATTACTACAATATTTAAATCAATATAAATTCGCAATGCTATTTGTTGTAATATGTGCAGTAGGCAGTGCGGCATTTAATATAGTAGGTCCAAAGGTACTTGGAAATGCTACTACAGAAATATTTAAAGGATTAGTTAGTAAAGTTAGTGGTTCAGGGGTAGGTATAGATTTTGGGTATATAGGAAGAATATTAATAATATTAATCGGATTATATATTGTTAGTGCATTATTCTCATTTATTCAAACATTTGTAACATCAGATATATCACAAAAAGTATCTTATAATTTAAGAAAAGAAATATCACAAAAGATTAATAAGCTACCTCTTAAATATTTCGATAAAATAAGTAATGGGGAAGTATTATCAAGAGTTACTAATGATGTAGACTCAATAAGTCAAAATTTAAACCAAATTTTATCTCAAATGATAACAGCAGCAACAACCCTTATAGGAGTATTAATAATGATGTTATCAATAAGTGTAAGTATGACACTTGCAAGTTTAGTTATACTACCATTATCATTAGTATTTATAATGCTAGTAGTAAGAAAGTCGCAAAAGTATTTTAAAGAGCAACAAGAATACTTAGGTCATGCTAATGGTCATGTAGAAGAAGTATATGGTGGATATAACATAATGAAGGCATTTAATGGAGAAGAAAAAGCAGTAAATGAGTTTGAAAGGTTAAATGATAAACTTTATAATTCTGCTTGGAAATCTCAATTTTTATCAGGTATGATGATGCCGATAATGACATTTATAGGTAATTTAGGTTATGTTATAGTGGCTATAATGGGTGGCTATCTTGCTATAAAGAAAACTATTCAAGTTGGAGATATATTATCATTTATTCAATACACAAGATCATTTATGCAACCTATAGCTCAAACAGCTCAAATAGCTAACGTAATGCAATCAACAGCAGCAGCGGCAGAAAGAGTATTTGAGTTTCTAGAAGAATCAGAAGAGGTTGAAGAAACTACTTCACCTTTAAGCAATACCAATATAAAAGGTGAAGTAGAATTTAAAGATGTTCATTTTGGATATGATGAAGATAAAATAATAATAAATGACTTTTCAGTAAATGTAAGACCAGGTCAAAAAGTAGCAATAGTAGGTCCAACAGGTGCAGGTAAAACTACGATTGTAAAATTACTTATGAGATTTTATGAGTTAAATAGTGGGAATATATTGATAGATGGTCATGACTCTAAAGATTTTACTCGTGATGACTTAAGAAATATGTTTGGTATGGTACTACAAGACACATGGTTATTTAATGGCAGTATGATGGAAAATATACGTTATGGTAAATTAGATTCTACTGATGAGCAAGTTATTGAAGCGGCTAAACTAGCACATGCACATCATTTTATAAAAACTTTATCAGAAGGATATAAAACTGAAATTAATGAAGAAGCAAATAATATATCTCAAGGTCAGAAACAATTATTAACAATTGCCAGAGCTATACTTTCAGATCCTAAAATATTAATATTAGATGAAGCAACAAGTTCAGTTGATACTCGTACAGAGGTATTAATACAACAAGCTATGGAAAATCTTATGGAAGGCAGAACAAGCTTTATAATAGCGCATAGATTATCAACAATTAGAAATGCAGATATTATTTTAGTAATGAAAGATGGAGACATAGTAGAACAAGGAAATCATGATGAATTATTAAAAGCAAATGGATTCTATGCTGATTTATACAATAGTCAATTTGAAGAAGGAGAAGTTTCTTAAATTAGAATTAAAACCGTATTAACTAAATTTTAGTTGATGCGGTTTTTTTATTAATATTTATTTTATTTCCAAATTTTATAATAGGTGGATTAATAGATAAATTATAGAGAAATATATGTTAAACTTTATTATGAATGTTAAAATTGAAAAGCTTAGTTGTCATATAAAAATAATATGGAGTAGGAGTATAGTAGATGAAATATAAGATACTTGTTATAGATGATGAAGTTAGTATTGTATCACTTTTAAAAGATTTTTTTGAACTTGAAGATTTTTTGGTTTATACAGCTTACAATGGGGATGATGCTTTAAAAAAGATAGATGTAAATCCAGATATTATATTATTAGATATTAACATGCCAGGAATGGATGGAATAGAGGTATGCAGCAAAATAAGAAATTATGTTAGCTGTCCCATTTTATTTTTAACAGCAAAAGTTGAAGAAAGTGATAGAATAATAGGGCTTATGGTAGGGGGAGATGATTATATTTTAAAACCATTTAGTATAGAAGAATTAAATGCTAGGGTTAAAGCTCATTTAAGGCGTGAAGAGCGTAAAACTACAAAAGAAAAAGTGAAATTTCTAAAAGGAATAGTTATTAATTATTCTGATAGAAAATTTTTTTGTAGAGAAAATAAAATAAA
>JAVXLU010000023.1:0-23417 GCA_036646635.1 Romboutsia sp. | reverse complement strand
TGTAAAGAGTTAGGTGTTAATGTTGCACTTTCTGAAGTTTGGGCAAAAGGTGGAGAAGGTGGAATCGCAGTTGCTAAAGAAGTTATTAGATTAATAGATGAAGAAGAAAATAACTTTAGATTCTGTTATGAAGATGATTTATCCATTAAAGAAAAAATAGAAGCTATAGCTACTAAAATATATGGAGCGGATGGTGTAGATTTTACTCCAATAGCTTCAAAAGAAATAGCTAGCTTAGAAAGATTAGGATTTGGTCATATGCCTATATGTATGGCTAAAACTCAATATTCTTTAACAGATGATCAAACTAAATTAGGAAGACCAACAGGATTTAGAATAACTGTAAGACAAGTGAGTGTTTCTGCGGGTGCAGGATTTATAGTAGCTCTTACTGGTGAAATAATGAAGATGCCAGGACTTCCAAAAGTTCCAGCAGCTGAGAGAATAGATGTTGATGAAAATGGAGTAATAGCAGGATTATTCTAATAAAGAAAGAATATAAATAAAGGATAGTGTGTGAATTTTTCACACACTATCAATTACATAAAAATAAAAACCTTATAAAATTTAAGGGGGGAAATAATGAAAATAGCTCAAAAAAGTTGTATAGATTTTGTAGATGTATTAGCATCTAAATCAGCAGTACCAGGTGGTGGTGGAGCAGCAGCACTAGTAGGTGCAATTGGTATGTCTTTAGGCAGTATGGTATGTAATTTAACAATAGGTAAGAAAAAATACGCTGAGTATGAAGAAAGTGTAAAAGAAATATTAGATAAAGCAACAATGATAGAAACAGATTTATTAGCAATGATAGATAAAGATGCGGAGTGTTTCTTACCATTATCTAAAGCTTATGGACTTCCTAAAAATACAGAAGAAGAAATAATAATAAAAGAAGAAACTATGGAAAAAGCATTAAAGGTAGCTTGTGAGATTCCAATAAGTATAGTTAGAGTATGTTTTAATGCAATTAAATTACATGAAGATTTAGTTGATAAAGGATCAAAACTTGCTATAAGTGATGTTGGGGTAGGAGTTCAATGTTTAAGAGCTGCTATACTTAGTGGTCAATTAAATGTAGTTATTAATATAAATTCTATAAAAGATGAGGAATACGTTAATAAAGTAAAAGTTGAAGTAGATGAGTTAGTAAAAGAAGGAGTTAGAATATGTGATGAAGTATATTCTAAAGTTGAAAAAGTATTAGGAAAATAAATATAAAACAAAATTTATATAGGGGGGCAATTAATTATGGAAATAGTTGCAACTAATGGTCAAATAATAAAAGGTAAGCCAGTAGCAGACCAAATAAGTGAAGGTTTAATAAAAGAAGTTAATGAATTAGTAAAAGAGGGTATAAATCCTAAGTTAACGATAGTTAGAGTTGGATCAAGAGGAGACGACCTAGCTTATGAAAGAGGAGCATTAAAAAGATGCGAAACTATTGGAATACAAACTGAAGTTTTACAACTAGCAGAGAATATAAATCAAGATGATTATATAAATGAATTAACTAAGTTAAATAATGATAAAAACGTTCATGGAATATTATGTTTTAGACCTCTTCCAAAGCAATTAAATGAAGAAGAAATAAAATATGTTATATCTCCAGAAAAAGATGTAGATAGTTTTAGTCCAATAAATACAGCTAAAGTTATGGAAGGTGATACAACAGGATTTCCTCCATGTACGCCAACAGCAGTTGTTGAGATATTAAAACATTATGACGTTAATCTTAATGGAGCTAAGGTAGCAGTCTTAGGAAGAAGTATGGTAGTTGGAAAGCCAGCTGCAATGCTTTTATTAAATGAAAATGCTACTGTGACTATATGTCATTCTAGAACTAAAGATTTAGCTAAAGTAACTTCTGAAGCGGATGTATTAGTAGCAGCTGTAGGCAGAGCAAAAATGGTTAAAACTAACTTTGTAAAAGAAGGTGCAGTAGTTATAGATGTTGGTATAAATGTAGATGAAGAAGGTAAATTATGCGGAGATGTTGATACTAATGAAGTAATTTCAAAGGCATCTATGATAACTCCAGTTCCTGCAGGGGTAGGTTCTGTAACTACATCAATACTTGCAAAACATATAGTTAAAGCAGCTAAATTGCAAAATAATAAATAGTAGATAGAATGATATAGGGGGGAATAGAGATGATAATTTCTGAAAAGAAACCAATGGAGGAAGTATTAAAATTTTTAAAAAATGCTGAAACAGTAGTTTTAGTTGGTTGTAATCAATGTGCAGCTACATGTAAAAGTGGTGGAGAAGAAGAAGTTGTTAATATGAAAGAAGAATTAGAAGTTGCAGGCAAAAAAGTTTTAGGATATACAATATTAGATCCAGCCTGTAATTTATTAAAATCTAAGAAAGATTTAAAAACTTTAAAAGAAGAATTAAAGGAAGCTGATGCTATTATATCTTTAGCTTGTGGTGATGGAACACAAACCATCGTTAAAAACTTAAAGAAAATACCAGTTTATCCAGGAAACAACACTTTGTTTATAGGGGAAACAAAGAGAGTTGGAGAATTTGAAGAAGCTTGCAAGGCTTGTGGAGAATGTGAACTTGGATGGACAGGTGGAATATGTCCAGTTACTATGTGTGCTAAAGGTCTAATAAATGGAGCATGTGGTGGAGCTAAAAATGGTAAGTGTGAAGTAAGTCCGGAAAATGAATGTGCTTGGATAAATATATATGATAGATTAAAAGATATAAATCAATTAGAAAACTTGCTAGAAATAAGACCAATGAAAGATTATTCTAAACAAAATAATCCAAGAAGTTTAAGTTTAAAGAAAAAAGAAGAAGCAGTAGCTAATGTATAAAAGTTTTTAAAAGGTTAAAAAGGGGGATTTTTTATGAGTTTACTAAAAGAAACACTAGAAAGTGGAAAATTTGCAGTTACTACAGAAATGGCACCTCCAAAGGGAACAGATCTTTCTCACTTATTAGAGTGTGCTAAGCCATTAGTAGGAAGAGTTCATGCAGCAAATGTAACAGATTTTCAATCAGCAGTTATGAGAACAACATCACTTGCTACATGTAAATTATTAAAAGATGTAGGATTAGAGCCTGTGCTTCAAATGACTGGTAGAGATAGAAATAGAATAGCAATACAAGGAGAAATGTTATCCGCAGGTGTATTTGGAATAAACAATATGTTAGCTTTAACAGGAGATCATACAATTGTTGGGGACCACCCACAAGCTAAAGGTGTATTTGATTTAGATTGCATAGGCATACTTCAAACAGCTGAAACTTTAAAATCAGGAAAAGATTTAGTAGGTAATGAATTAAAAGGATCGCCAGATTTTTATTTAGGAGCATCTGTAACACCAGAATATGCACCAATAGAAATACAATTAATGAAAATGAAAAAGAAAATAAATGCTGGAGCTAAGTTTTTTCAAACTCAAGCAGTTTACGATATAGAAACAATGAGGTCATTTAGAAAAGCTACAAAAGATATGGATTGTAAAGTTTTAGCTGGTATAGTTCCTTTAAAATCTCCAGGAATGGCTAAATTTATGACTGCAAATGTACCAGGAATATTTGTTCCAGATGAACAGATAGAAAGATTAAGATCCGCTGGAAAAGGAAACTGGGTATATGAAGGTATAAAGATGGCAGGAGAATTTATAAGACAATTAATAGATGAGGATTTATGTGATGGTGTACATATAATGGCCATAGGATCAGAAGAAAATGTTCCAGCTATATTAGATGCTGCCAAATTATAAAAATAAGTTTTATTGAATTAAATATGGGGGAAGTTTAAATGAAAATAGCAGTTATCGGTGGAGGTCCAGGAGGATATGTTGCAGCTTTAAAAGCAGCAATGCTTGGAGCAGATGTAACAGTTATAGAAAAAAGAAGAGTGGGTGGTACGTGCTTAAATGTAGGTTGTATTCCAACTAAATCATTACTTGCATCATCTTCAATGTTAATGAATATAAAAGAAGCTAAGGACTTTGGAATTAAAATAGATGGAGAGGTTAGTGCCGATTTCTCAGCTATAATGAAGAGGAAAGATAAAATAGTTAATCAATTAATAATGGGAATAGAGTTCTTATTTGAAAAAAGAGGAATAAACTTAGTCAATGGATTTGGTAAATTATTAGATAAAAATACTATAGAAGTTAGTAAAGATGATGGATCAAAAGAAATGATAAAAGCTGATAAGATAATATTAGCGAATGGTTCAATTCCAATAGTACCATCTATGTTTCCATATGATGGTAAATTTATAATAACTAGTGATGAGATATTAGGATTAAAAGAACTTCCAAAATCAGTTTTGATAGTTGGCGGTGGAGTAATAGGATGTGAAATTGGACAATTTTTAAGAACTTTAGGAACAGAAGTAACTATAGTTGAAATGAATGAACAATTATTACCTTTTGAAGATAAAGATATTGCAAAACAGTTGCAGAGACAGTTTAAAAAGGATAAAATTAAAGTATTAACAGGTATTGGTGTTCAAACTTGTGAAGTAATAAACAATGTAGTGGTTGCAACACTTTCAAATGGAAAACAAGTTACGGCTCAATATGGATTAGTTGCTGTTGGTAGAAAACCAAATCTTTCAAATTCTGGAGTTGAAGAACTGGGTATAGATTTAGAAAGAGGTAAAATAGTAGTTAATGAAAATCTTGAAACAAATATAGATGGAATATATGCTATAGGAGATTTAATTAATACGCCATTTTTGGCACATGTTGCATCTAAAGAGGGAGTAGTAGCAGTAGAAAATGCTTTAGGAAAGTCTAAAATAGTTAATTATTCTGCTGTACCAAGATGCGTATATACTGAACCCGAAGTTGCAGCAGTAGGCAAAACAGAAAAAGAACTTCAAGCTCAGACAAAAGAGTATCATATAGGACAATTCGATTTTAGAGCGTTAGGTAAGGCTCAAACCATAGGACATTTCCAAGGATTTATCAAAATATTATCAGATACAAACGACAAAATAGTAGGGGCTTCAATAATAGGTCCTCATGCGACAGATTTATTAACAGAGTTATCACTTGCTGTTCATTTAGGATTAACGGTAGAACAAGTAGGAGATGTAATACATGCACACCCAACATTATCAGAAGGTATAATGGAGGCACTTCATGATGTTCATGGAGAATGTATTCATGCTATTCCTAAATCAGTAAAAGCATAGAAAAAAGCAGAGTTAAATTTACATAAAGCTCTGTCTTGACTAAACAAAGGGGGAAATCTTAATATGGGGTATAATATAGCTGTTGCAGGAAAAGGTGGAACTGGTAAGACAAGTCTTACAGGGCTTTTAATTAATCATCTTACGAATAATAATAAGGGACCAGTATTAGTAGTTGATGCAGATGCAAATGCTAATATAAATGAAGTATTAGGAATAGAAATAGAAGCAACAATAGGTGAAATAAGAGAAGAAGTTAGCCAAAGAGAAAAGCAAGGCAATGCATTTCCGGGAGGTATGACTAAAGCTCAATATTTACAATATAGATTAAATACATGCTTATCTGAAGGTGATGGCTATGATTTAATGGTAATGGGTAGATCAGAGGGTGAAGGTTGCTATTGTTATGTAAATGGAATACTAAGAGAGCAAACTGATAAACTATCAGATGCATATGAATATTTAGTTATAGACAATGAAGCAGGAATGGAACATTTAAGTAGAAAGACAACAAAGCATATAGATAAATTACTATTAGTTAGTGATTGCTCAAGACGTAGTATTCAAGCTGTAGCTAGAATTAGGGATTTAGCGAGAGAACTTAAATTAAGTGTAGGAGAAATATTCCTAATAGTTAATAAAGTGCCAAATGGAATACTAAATAAAGGTGTAAAAGAAGAAGTTGAAAAACATAAATTGAATCTTATAGGAATTGTTCCTTTAGATAATTTAATATATGAATATGATTCTTCAGGAATACCATTAGTTACTTTACCTGATGATTCAGTATCTAAAGTAGCAATAAGAGATATAATGTCTAAATTAGAATTAAAATAGGTTATAAGGGGGAAATTCATATGGCATTTAAGATGTCTGTTCAAAAATATTCTGGTAAGATATCAGAAGTAGAAGTAGGAACAGGGGAAAATGTAATAAAATTAGGCGGAGAGAATACTCTACCATTTTATAGCTTTGATGGTGAAAGTAATAATACACAAAAAGTTGGAATAGAAATATCAGATATTTATCCAGAGGCATGGATAGATTCATTTAAAGATATGTATAAAGATATTTGTGATTGTCCAGTTAAGTGGGCTAAGTATGTAGAAGAAAATACAGGTTCAGATTTTATATGCTTAAAGCTTGAAAGTGCAGATCCAAATGGATTAGATAAAACACCTGAAGAATGTGCTAAAGTAGCTAAGCAAGTTATTGAAGCTGTTAGTTTACCAGTAGTTATAGCTGGATGTGGAAATCATGAAAAAGATGGAAAATTATTTGAGAAAGTAGCAGAGGCTGTGGATGGTTATAACTGTTTATTTTTATCAGCTACTGAAGAAAACTATAAAGCAGTAGGTGCAGCAGCGGCTATGGCTTATGGTCATAAAATAGGGGCTGAATCTTCTGTTGATATAAACTTAGCTAAGCAATTAAATGTATTACTAACTCAATTAGGTGTTAAATCTGAAAGTATAGTTATGAATGTTGGATGTTCAGCTGTTGGTTATGGATATGAATATGTTGCATCTACTATGGATAGAATTAGACTTGCTGCATTTGGTCAAAATGATAAAACATTACAAATGCCAATAATAACGCCAGTATCATTTGAAGTATGGCATGTTAAAGAGTCAATAGCGAGCATAGAAGATGAACCAACTTGGGGATGTGTAGAACAAAGGGGTATAAGTATGGAAATTTCAACTGCAGTAAGTTCTTTAGTTGGAGGATCAAATGCAGTTATACTTCGTCACCCAGAATCAATAGACGCTGTAAAAGAATTAGTTAATGCATTAGCTTAATAAATTGTAAGGTTAGGGGGATAAAATAATGGCACTAAAAGCGTTAGATATATTTAAATTAACACCAAAGAAAAACTGTAAGGATTGTGGATTTCCAACTTGTATGGCTTTCAGTATGAAAGTGGCATCAGGTGCAATAGATGTAAGTAAATGTCCACATATGTCAGATGAATCAATATCAAAACTATCAGAAGCAACAGCACCTTTAATGAAAGGTATAAAAATAGGGAGCGGAGCTTCAGAGTATGAATTAGGAGCAGAAACTGTATTATTTAGACATGAAAAAACTTTAGTAAACAGAAATAGATATGCAGTAGCTTTCTATGAAAGTATGACTAATGAACAAATAGATGCTAAAATTTTCAATATAAAAAATGTTAATTATATAAGAATAGGCGAAGAAATGAAAGCAGAAATAGTTCTTTTACAATACTTTGAAAATAAAGAAGCATTTTTAAATTTAGTAAATAGGGTTAAAGATAGTGGACTAGAGTCAGCATACATAATAGCTTGTGAAAATGCTGCTATAGCTAAAGAAGCGGTAGAAATATTAAAAGATAAAAAACCAGTATTATATGGTGTAAATAAAGATAATTATAAAGAAATGATAGAAGTAGTTAAGGCTGATAAATTACCTTTAGGAGTTAAAGCTAGTAGCTTAGAAGAATTATATTCTACTATTGAGTTAGTTCAAAATACAGGGTATAAAGAATTAATACTAGATGTAACTGGAGAAAATATAAAGGATACATTTACTAATGCAGTTCAAGTTAGAAGAATAGCATTAAAAGAACAAGATAGAACATTTGGATATCCTTCAATAGTATTTGCAAATAAATTAGCCAATAAAAATGAAAAAATGGAAGTTGCATTATCATCAATGTTTACTATAAAGTATGGATCAATAATAGTAATAGAAGATATAGATTATTCAAAAGCATTACCTTTATTTGCTCTAAGACAAAATATATTCACTGATCCACAAAGACCAATGAGAGTAGAAACAAAAATATATCCAATAAATAATCCTGATGAGAATTCACCAGTATTAGTTACTGTTGACTTTGCATTAACTTATTTCATAATAGCAGGGGAAATAGAAAGATCTAAAGTTCCAACTTGGTTAGTAATACCGGATGCTGGTGGATATTCAGTTCTTACAGCATGGGCTGCTGGTAAATTTGGTGGAAACTCTATATCTAAATTTATTAACGAATGTGGTGCGGCTAGTGTAACTAAAAATAGAGATATAATAATACCAGGAAAAGTTGCAGTTCTTAAAGGTGATATAGAGGATAGTTTACCAGGATGGAATGTTGTAATAGGTCCAGATGAATCTATGGAATTACCAAAATTTTTAAGAGAGTATAAAGAAAAACATGATGATGTTTTAGCAAATGCATAAAAAATTAAGTGGCATATAGATAATTAATAATCCATAAGGGGGATGATTAAAAATGGAAAAATTTATGATAATAGGTGAAAGAATACATTGTATATCACCAGCAATAAGAAAAGCTTTAGCTGAGAAGGATCCAGCTCCTATATTAAAAAGAGCAAAGGAGCAATTAGAAGCTGGAGCTCATTATATAGATTTTAATATAGGGCCTGCAGAAAGAGATGGAGAAGAGTTAATGACTTGGGGAGTTCAATTACTTCAAAGCGAATTTAATAATGTTCCAATAGCACTAGATACTGCTAATAGAAGTGCTATAGAAGCAGGACTTAAAGTTTATAATAGAGAACATGCAAAGCCAATAATAAACTCTGCAGATGCAGGTGGTAGGATAGGTTTGATAGATTTAGCAGCTGAATATGATTCTAAAGTTATAGGATTATGTGCTAAAGAAGGTATACCAAGAGATAATGACGAGCGTATGGCTTACTGCCAAGAAATATTAGAGAAAGCTTTAATGTTAGGTATGGACCCAAGTGATATATTATTTGATCCATTATGCTTAGTTATAAAAGGTATGCAAGAAAAGCAAGTAGAAGTTTTAGAAGCAATAAGAATGATGACTGAAATGGGATTATTAACTACAGGGGGATTATCTAATGTATCTAATGGTTGTCCAAAGCATATAAGACCTATATTAGATAGCGCTTTCTTAGCAATGGCAATGGCAAATGGATTTAGCTCAGCTATAATAAACCCATGTGATAAAGAATTAATAAGAACTATAAAATCTTGTGACATAATAAATGGAGCTTCTTTATATGCAGATTCTTTCTTAGAATTAAATGAAGGTGGATTTGTATTTAATGCTTAATGGATAAATATATAAGAAGCTAAAAAGGGGGAAGTAGAGTGAATTTATATAATATAATTTTTACAGGTTCAGAACAAGCTTTAGAAGTAGCTAAAGGTATGTTATCAGATGCAATAGAAAAAAATGGAATAGAACATAATGTGTCATTCCCTGATACTGCATATTCATTACCATGTATTTATGCAGCAACAGGTCAAAAGATGAATACATTAGCTGATTTAGAAGCAGCATTAGTAATAGTAGAGAGTTTAATAAATAGAACTCATTTATTAGAGCATGCTTTAAATTCTGGTTTAGCTACAGCTCTTGCAGCTGAAGTAATTGAGGCTATAAAATATTCAACAATGGAGGTTCCGTATAGTAATCCATGTGCAGGTCATATAACTGATCCTATAATAAGATCATTAGGTGTACCTCTAGTAACTGGAGATATACCAGGAGTTGCAGTCGTACTTGGAGAGTGTCCGGATTCAGAAATTGCAGCTAAAATAATAAAAGATTATCAATCTAAAGGTTTACTAACTTTCTTAGTTGGAAATGTTATAGATCAAGCCATAGAAGCTGGAGTAAAAATGGGTCTTGAATTAAGAGTTATACCATTAGGATATGATGTGACATCTGTTATACATGTAGTATCTGTTGCAGTAAGAGCAGCATTAATATTTGGAGCATTAACACCAGGAGATTTAAATGGATTATTAGAATATACAGCTAAAAGAGTGCCTGCATTTGTAAATGCATTTGGTCCGCTTAGTGAATTAGTAGTATCTGCAGGAGCAGGAGCAATAGCTTTAGGATTCCCAGTTATAACTGATCAAACTGTACTTGAAGTTCCAATGAATTTATTAACACAAAAGAATTATGATAAATTTGTAGCTACATCTTTAGAAGCTAGAGGTATAAAGATAAAAGTTACTGAAATACCTATACCAGTAGCATTTGCTGCTGCTTTTGAAGGTGAAAGAATAAGAAAAAATGATATGTTTGCTGAATTTGGTGGAAACAAAACTGAAGCTTGGGAACTTGTGATAAAAAGAGAGTTAAGTGAAGTTGAAGACCATAAGATATCAGTAATAGGACCTAATATAGATGAAGTGGAAACTAATGGAGTTGTTAGATTACCACTTGCAGTTGTTGTTAATATAGCTGGAAAAAATATGCAAGACGACTTTGAACCAGTCCTTGAAAGACGTCTACATTATTTCCTAAATTATATAGAAGGTATAATGCATGTTGGTCAAAGAGATATGTCTTGGATAAGAATATCTAAAGATGCATACGAAAAAGGATTTAGGTTAGAGCATATAGGAGAAGTTTTATATGCTAAGATGTTAGACGAATTTGAGTCTGTTGTTGATAAATGTGAAATAACAATAATAACTGATGCTGAAAAGGTATCACAATTAAAACCTCAAGCTATTACTAGGTATGAAGCTAGAGATGAAAGATTAGCTTCATTAGTTGATGAAAGTGTTGAAGAGTTCTATTCTTGTAATCTTTGTCAATCATTTGCGCCAGCTCATGTTTGTGTTGTTACTCCTGAAAGACTTGGACTTTGTGGAGCAGTTAGTTGGTTAGATGCTAAAGCTACTAAAGAACTAGACCCAACAGGACCATGTCAACCAATAGTTAAAGGTTACTGTTTAGATGATAGAATGGGTAGATGGCAGTCTGTAAATGATACTGTAGGTGAGATATCACAAGGTGCAGTTGAAAGTGTTACATTATATTCTATACTTGAAGATCCTATGACTTCTTGTGGATGCTTTGAATGTATATGTGGTATAATGCCTGAAGCTAATGGATTTGTTATAGTTAATAGAGAATTCTCAGATATAACACCAGTTGGTATGACTTTTGGGGAATTAGCATCTATGACTGGCGGAGGGGTTCAAACTCCAGGATTCATGGGACATGGAAGACATTTTATATCTTCTAAGAAATTTGCATACGCAGAAGGTGGACCAGAGAGAATAGTTTGGATGCCTAAAGAATTAAAAGAATATGTGGCCGAAAAATTAAATGCTACAGTATTAGAAATGACAGGTATAGAAAACTTCACAGATATGATTTGTGATGAAACTATAGCTAATGATTCTGAAGGAGTATTAGCATTCTTAGAAGAAAAAAATCATCCGGCATTATCAATGGAATGTGTAATGTAAATTATTAAATCAGGGGGATTAATATGAAAGTTATACCGAATTTAAGATATACTAGCAAGCATGAGTGGGTAAGAGTAGAAGGTGAATATGCCTATATAGGCATAACAGATTTTGCTCAAGACCAATTAGGAGAAATACTATTTGTTGAGATGCCAGAAGTTGAAGATGAATTAACTCAAAATGAAGACTTTGGTGTAGTTGAATCATCTAAAGTGGCGTCTGATTTGGTAGCTCCTTTATCAGGTGAGGTAGTAGAAATAAATGAACAATTAGAAGATGAACCTGAATATATAAATGAAGATCCATATGATGCTTGGATTGTTAAAATAAAGATATCTGATACAGATGAACTTGATAGTTTACTAGATGCACAAGGATATGAAAATGAAATAGAATAATATAAAAGGGTATAGAAGATTTGAGTGAATACAAATCTTTTATACCCTTTTAAAATATATGTTAATTAATAAACAATTTAAGCATTTACGGTGTTAAGATATGCTAAAATTATATTATAGAAATGTATAGGGGGTACGATTATGATAAAGGTAAATTTCAAATCACATAATAAAGATGTTTATTGTAATGAAGGGGATAATTTATTAGAAGTTGCAAGGAATTCAGATATATTTATAGATGCTCCATGTGGTGGAAATATATCTTGTGGAAAATGTAAAGTAAAGTTATTAAAGGGGAAAGTTGATAGTCAAAAAAATCTGCATATAAAAGATGAAGAGTGGGAACAAGGATATATATTAGCGTGTAATACAAAGGTAATTGATGATATAGAAATAGAGGTACCTTCTATATTATCATCATCTATGCATGGAATGAAGATAGAAGGCAGCGATAAAAATAAAGATAAAGAAATATTTGATAGGGCTAAAAGAATAATAGAAACTTATAACTTAGACTTTAAAACTAATATAGAAAAAACATATATAGAAATGGAAGAGCCGAATTTAGATGATAACATAAGTGATGTAGATAGATTAGAAAGGCATATTAGGAACAATTTAGGTTTTGATGGAATAGACTTTAAATTAGAACTGCTTAGAAAAATACCTATTATATTTAGAAAAAGTGAATTTAAAGTAACGATAACATATGTTAAAAAGAAAAATAAAATAACTATAATAAATATAGAAAAAGGAAATACTGAAAGTCAATTGTATGGAATGGCAATTGATATAGGAACAACATCAGTAGTAGTTTGTTTAGTAGATTTATATACTAAAGAAGTACTAGATAAAGCATCATCAGGAAATGCCCAAATAAAATATGGTGCAGATGTTATAAATAGAATAATATATTCAACAAAGAAAAATGGATTAGAAGAATTAAACAAAGCTATAATAGAAGAAACAATAAATCCGTTACTAGAGTCTATATATATAAAAAATAATATAAGCAAAAATAATGTAGTCTCACTTGTAGTTGCTGGTAATACAACTATGTCTAGTTTGTTTTTAGGGGTATATCCAGATTATTTAAGACAAGAACCATATATTCCGCCATTTTTAAAATCACCAAAACTTATGGGAGAAGATGTACATCTTAATATAAATCATAGTGCTTATGTCTATCTTGCACCATCAGTATCTAGTTATGTAGGTGGAGACATTACAGCAGGTACATTATCAGCTGGAATATGGTCAAGTGATGAGAATGTATTATTTATAGATTTAGGAACTAATGGAGAAATAGTATTTGGAAATAAAGATTATATGATGAGTTGTGCATGTTCTGCAGGTCCTGCATTTGAAGGAGGGGGAATAAGTTGTGGAATGAGAGCATCAAATGGAGCAATAGAAAAAATTAGTATAGATAAAAATACTTTAAATCCCAAATTATCAATAATAGGAGAATGTGACCCTTTGGGAATTTGTGGTTCGGGTATAATTGACTTAATATGCCAAATGTTGCTGAATGGTATAATTGATAGAAGAGGAAAAATACATAAAGACTTACATAATAAAAGAATTAGATTTAATGAGTACGAGATAGGTGAGTATGTACTAGTATTTAAAGATGAATATAATTTAGAAAATGATATAACAGTAACAGAAGTTGATATAGATAATTTCATAAGAGCAAAGGGTGCAATTTATTCAGGTGCTGCTACACTTATAGAAAGTTTAGGTATGGATTTTAGTGTAATAGAGAAAGTTTATATAGCTGGAGGAATAGGCAATAACTTAGATATAGAAAACGCAATTCTCATAGGATTACTTCCTGATATAGAAAGAGAAAAATTTTCATATATAGGAAATAGTTCTTTAGTAGGATCATATTTAGCATTAATAAGTAAAGATGCAAAGAATAAGTTAATAGAAATAGGTGAAGAGATGACATATGTTGAATTAAGTGTGTATCCAACATATATGGATGAATTTATTTCAGCATGTTTTTTACCACATACGAATATAGAACAATTCCCAACAGTGAAGCAACTACTGGAGGATTAAATTATGAAGTTAAGTGAAAAAATGAAAAAAGCATTTAATATAAAAAATAATAACTTTGGAGAAAAAATAGAATTTGTATATCCAAATGAGACTTTAGCGATTAGTACTACAGGTAATAGTTGTAATTTAAGTTGTGCACATTGTAATGGTAATTACTTAAATAATATGGTACCTATAAATGACTATGAATCTAAAATTAAAAATAAAAATATAAGAAGTTTTTTACTAAGTGGAGGATGTAGTTTTGAAGGTGATGTACCTATTAATAATCATATAGAAACAATAAAAAAATTAAAAAAAGATGGTTATAAACTAAATGCACATTTAGGACTTATGGATAAGTCAAGTATAGAAAATATATGTAAATATTTAGATGCAGTATCATTTGACTTAGTATTTGATAAAGAAACTATAAAAGAAGTATATAAAATAGATAAAGATAAAGAAGATTATATAAAAACTTATGAAATGATAGGACAAAATACAGAAGTATCACCACATATATGTATTGGATTAAAGGGGGGGATAGTAAAAGGGGAGTATGAAATCATAAATTACCTATCACAAAATCATCCTAAAAAATTAACATTTATAGTTTTAATTCCAACAAAAAACACAGAGTATGAAGATGTAAGTCCACCAGACTTAAATGAAGTATGTGATGTATTATGTGAAGCTAGAATTAAGATGCCTAATACAGAAATCAACTTAGGCTGTATGAGGCCAAGGGGAATATATAGAAAAGAATTAGATAAACTATCTTTAATGTGTGGAGTTAATAAAATAGTTCTTCCATCAAAAGACGCTAAAAATAAGGCAATAGAAATGAATATGACTATAATAGAAAGTAAGGAGTGTTGTGTATTATGATTAGATTATCATTAGGTAGTGCAATAGAACTTGGATTATTAAATAAAGCTAGTGATATAGCACCAACAACAGCCTATATAATGATTGGAGATAAGTGTGTTAATAAATGTGCATTTTGCTCTCAATCAACAGAAAGTAGCACAAGAAGAGATAGGCTATCAAGGGTAATATGGCCAGAATATTCCAAAGGAGAAATTCTTAAAGCATTAAAATCTTATAAGGGTAGTAATATAAAAAGAATATGTATTCAATCAATGGACAGTAACGAAGCTCATGAAGATGTTCAAAAATTTATATCATATATTAAAGATGAAATAAATATTCCTATTTCATTATCTGCAAAGTTGGAATCGAGTAAAGATATAGAAAGGTTTTTTAAATCAGGAGTAGAGAAAATAGGTATATCTATTGATGCTTGTAACAAAGAATTATATGAAAGTATCAAAGGAAGTAATTATAAAGAAAAAATAGATTTAATAACTGATATAGCTAATAAATATAAAGGTAAAATAAGTACTCATATAATAGTGGGATTAGGAGAAACACATAAAGATATACATGAATTATATACATATTTAAAATCTAATAATGTAACTGTAAGTTTGTTTGCATTTACTCCTATAAAAGGAACTAAAATGGAAAAAGTAAGTCAACCAAACATTGAAAGTTATAGAAGGGTTCAACTTATGACATATATGATAGATAAAGGATATATGGAACAATATTTTGAATTTAAAAATGGATATTTAGAAAATATTAAATTAGATAAGATTATAGAAGAAGATATAAATAAAGGATACCCATTTGAAATAAGAGGGTGTAAAAATTGTAATAGACCTTATTATAATGAAAGACCAGGAAGTACTATTTATAATTACTCAAGAAGTTTAACTAAAGATGAAATACAATTAGCAATAAAAGAAATTAATTTATCATAAGGGAGAAAATCATGGATAAGTGGAGAGTAATAAGAAACAAAACTTACAATGGTGCAATGAATATGGCAATTGATGAAGCTATAATGATTGCTTATAAAGAGAAAAAAGTTAAACCTACACTTAGATTTTATACATGGGAACCAGTTTGTTTGACGATAGGTTATTTTCAAAAAATGGAGGAAGAAATAAATTTAGATGCTTGTAAAAATATGAATGTAGATTGTGTAAGACGAATTACTGGTGGAAGAGCAGTTCTTCATGAAAATGAGCTTACATATAGTATTATTGTTGGAGAAGATAATCCTTTAATGGATAAAAGTATAAACGTATCCTATAAATTTATAAGTGAAGGTTTAGTAAAAGGTTTAAATTTATGTAATATATTTACAGATGATTTGAATAAAGGTGAAAGAATAGGGAGAGATAATCTATCTGCTGCATGTTTTAATGCGCATTCATCTTATGAAATAACTATGAATAAAAAGAAGGTAGTAGGAAGTGCACAAAATAGAAAAAATGGTGTAATACTTCAACATGGTTCTATTGTATTAGATTTTGATGTAGATAAATTATTTGAATTAATAAAAACAGAAGATGAAGATAAAAAAGAAAGATTAATTAGATTTACATCAAGAAAAGCTAGTGGGATAGAAAATGAATCGAAATTAAAAATAGATATAACTAAGTTAGAAGTAAATTTAATAAAAGCTATACAAAGTCATTTTAGAGCACAATTTGTAGAAGAAGAATTAAGTGAATATGAGATTAATATAGCAAAAAAATTATACTTAAAATATAGTTCAGATGAACATAATAAAAAGAGATAAAATTAATTGACTTTATGTAAAACAAAGTGATATACTCAAAATATAGTAAAAAGTGGTAAAAAAAATATTGTGGAATTTGAAATCATGAAGGTTTCTTTAGTGTATTGAAATACCTGAAGGAGCCTTATTTTGATTTTAAAAAGAAATTACTTTAGGGGGTATTTATATGTGTGAATCAGCAGCTTATATTTTAAAGAATGAAGAATTAGAAAGAATTATGGATAATGTAGTAAGCGTAGATCCTTGTGAAGGAAAAGTATATTTAACAGATTTATTAGGTGAACAAAAGATAATAGATGGAGAAATAAAAGAAATAAGATTAATGGATCATAAAATAATAATAGAACAAAAGAATTAAAATTAAATATTAGGGGATAAACATATGATAATAGCAGTTATAGATGGAATGGGTGGGGGAATAGGTTCGCAAATAGTATCCGCTCTTAGAGACGAACTACCTACATATATAGATATATACGCATTAGGAACAAATTCTATTGCAACAAGTTCAATGATGAAAGCTCATGCTAATAAAGGTGCAACAGGGGAAAATGCTATTGTTACATCAGTAAAAAAAGTAAATATAGTTATATCACCAATATCAATAGTTATGCCAAACTCTATGATGGGTGAGGTAACTTGTAAAATAAGTGAAGCAGTAGTAGATTGTGAAGCTTTAAAAATATTATTACCAATTATGCCAGAGAATATAGAATTAGTAGGATTAGAAAATAAGCCTTTAGCATTATTAGTGAAAGATGCTATAAAAGTAATAAAAAAAGAATTTAATATAAAATAATGGGGGAATAAATAATGTTATTTAATAATGATAGAGTAAGATATCACCATGCAGATGATCATGATCATGACCATGGTCATGCACATGACCATGTACACCCACATTCTCATGGGGAGGATAGAGATAGTAAAGATGAAAAAACTTTAAAGATATTGTTATTACATTGGGTGAATCATAATGAGACTCATGAAGAAGGGTTTAGAGAATGGGTAGAAAAAGCTAGAGAAATAGGAAAAGAAGAAACTGCAAATAGCATAGAAAAAGCCATAGAGTATATGCAAAAGGCTAATGAAATGTTTATAGAAGCAAAAAAATATATGTAAATAAAAATGATATATTAAATTAAAGTAAAAAAGAATTCTAGTTAACTAGAGTTCTTTTTTACTTTGATTTAATAATTAAAGTATATATTTAACGTTATTAACGAGTAGTTAATTTCCATTTAATACCTACTTAACTTTAATTAAGTATTATATAGACATAGATAAATTATAAATTAGTAGGAGGGCAATATGATAAAGAGAATGAGTTTAAATAAAAAAGTAGTATATATAATAGCTACAACTATAATAGCAGCAACAATGCTTACAGGGTGTAAAAGCTCAGTTGAAGAAAAAAATATAATAGATACAGCTAATTTAACTATAGAAGAAATAGAAAAGAAAGCAAAGGAAGAAGGTAACATTGAGTCATTAGGTATGCCAGATAGTTGGGCAAATTGGGTAGAAACATGGAATGAATTAAAAGAAGACTATAATATAAATCATAATGATAGTGATATGTCTAGTGCAGAAGAAGTCGCAAAATTTGAATCAGAAAAAAATAGAGCAACTGCTGATATAGGTGATGTTGGTATATCTTTTGGACCAATAGCAGAGCAAAAAAATATTACACTACCATATAAAACATCATATTGGGATGAGATACCTGATTGGGCTAAAGATGATAATGGTGATTGGATAGTAGGTTATACAGGTACTATTGCTGTTATAACTGATAAAACTAAGGTGAAAAATGCGCCGAAAACATGGAAAGATATAAAAAATGGAAAATTCAAAGTAACAGTAGGAGATGTAACTAAAGCAACCCAAGCTCAAAATACAGTATTATCAGCAACTTATGCATTTGGAGGAGATGAAACTAATATACAACCAGGGATAGATTTTTTTGCAGAATTAGCTAAGCAAGGAAGAATATCATCAATAGCAGATGCAAAGCCTGCAAATTTAGAAAAAGGTGAAATCGAAGTAGCATTTTTATGGGATTTTAATGCTCTTAATTACGCAGATCAAGTTGATAGAGAGAGATTTGAAATAACGATATTAGATGAAGCATCAGTAATGAGTGGATATGCTACTATAATAAATAAATATGCTCCAAATCCTCATGCAGCAATGTTTGCTCGTGAATATATATTATCAGATGAAGGTCAAGAAAATTTAGCAAAAGGATACGCAAGACCTATAAGAAATATAGAACTATCTGAAGATATAAAATCTAAGTTATTAGATGACTCAGAATATAAAAATGTAAGAGTAATAAATGATTATGAAGCATGGGAAAAAACAGCAGCTCAATTACCACAAAAATGGCAACAAGAGGTGTTAATAAATGTTAAATAAATTAGTATTAATTGTATTAGATGGACTATGTTATGAAGTAGCTAATAATAATATGGGATTTTTGAATCATTTAGTTGAAAAAAATATAGGTAGCTCATATAAAGTAAAATCAGAATTACCAAGTATGTCACGACCATTATATGAAACGATTCTTACAGGGGTATATCCGTATAAAAGTGGAATTGTTAACAATAATATATGCAGACTGTCAAATCACAAGAGTATATTTAATATTGTGAAAGAAAATGGAGGTATATCATGTGCAGCATCTTACTATTGGATAAGCGAATTATATAATAAAGCTCCATTTGATTACTTATATGATACATATCAAGAGGATAACGCAAAACCGATACAGTATGGAAGATTTTATTTTGATGATACATATCCAGACTCACATTTATTTATAGATGCAGAAACATTAAGAAATAAACATAATCCAAACTTTTTATATATACATCCTATGGGAATTGATGACATAGGTCATAAATTTGGAAAAGATTCTTTAGAGTATAGAAATAAAGCGATACAAGTAGATACAATTTTATCAAATTTTATACCTTTATGGATAGAAAAGGGATATAAAATTTTAGTTACTAGCGATCATGGAATGAATAATGATGGTAATCATTGTGGTATAAGTGATGATGAAAGAATAGTACCATTCTACTATATAGGAAAACAAAAATTGAATATAGAAAATAATGAATTAATAGAACAAACACAAGTATCTCCAATTATATGTAAGATTTTAAACATAAATAAATCTGAAGATATGGAAGTATATAAATATTAGAGGAGAATTTAATATGAATAAAAAAATAGAATTAAGAATAGCATTTTTAGGATTAATACCTTTCATAATATTAGTGATAGCATTTTTATTTGGTCCTTTGATAACAATGATATTTACTAGTTTGAAAAAAACTGGTGAAATTGGATTTTCACTTGAACAGTATAAAGAGATATTTACAAATACATTTTATATTCAGTCATTCAGAAATAGTATATCTATATCATTTATATCAAGCTTTATATCAATAATTATTTGTACAATAACTGCTTATTGTATAACAAAGTTATCATCAAAGTTTCAGGATATAGTACTTAACTTATCAAATTTAACGAATAATTTTTCAGGAGTTCCTTTAGCGTTTGCTTTTATGATTATGTTAGGAAATAGTGGAGTATTTGTTATACTATCTAAAAAAATTGGGATAGATTTTTTAGCAGAGTTTAATTTATATTCATGGTCTGGTCTATTACTAATCTATATTTATTTTCAAATACCTCTAGGCATAATGCTTTTATTTCCAACACTTCAAGGGGTAAAAGATGAATTAAAAAATGCAGCATCACTTCTTGGAGCTAGTACTTTTGAATTTTGGAAATATATAGGCATACCAACAATATTACCTGGAATAGTAGGAGTATTTAGTATATTATTTGCAAATGCTATGGGAGCATATGCTAGTGCTTATGCATTAGTAGGTAGTAATTATAATTTATTGACTGTACAAATAGGAGGTCTAATATCAGGAGATATATTCTCAAGAACAGAACTTGCAAGTGCTATAGCAGTTGTTTTATCAATAATTTTAATAATAGCACTATTATTTAATGATTTTATGATGAGAAAGATAAGGAGAGATATATAATGAAAAGATTTCCTAAAATATTTGTATCAATAATATTAACAATATTATTTTTACCAATATTATTAACATTTATATATTCAATTGCTACTAATTGGCATAGTACAGTAATTCCAGAAGGAATAACATTTAAATGGTATAGTGAATTATTCAATGATAAAAGTTTTTTAGATGCACTAATTAGAACTGTATTTATAAGTTCATCAACAGTTTTACTAAGTATATCAGTAATGTTACCAACAGTTTATATTATTGTAGTATATTTTCCTAAGTTTGAAAGATTAATGCAATCAATAGTATTACTTCCATATGCAATACCAGGAGTTATATGCTCAGTAGGATTGATACAAATATATTCAAATCCACCATTTTTATTATCGGGAACTATATGGTTATTGATGGGTGCATACTTTATTATAATACTGCCATTTATGTATCAAGGCATAAGAAATAGTTTAAGAAATATAAATGTTATAGAACTAATACAGGCGGCCGAAATACTAGGAGCAAGTAAAACTAAAGCATTTATAAAAGTATCTAGTTTGCTAAGTTTTTCTATATTATTTGGAGAATTTGTAATGACAAACTTCTTAATAGGTGGAAGATTTGAAACAGTTCAAATATATTTAAAAAGATTAATGGACAATAGTGGACATCTATCAAGTGCAATAGTAATTAGCTATTTTATATTTATATTAGTTATAACTACTATATCTATAAAAATATCAAAATCACCTAAATCTTATGATAAGAAATATGTATATATAAGTAGTATTGACAAGATTAATAAATTAAAGAAATCTAGGATTGAATCTAAGGAGGCTATATAATATGAACTATGTAGACATAATAAATATAAATAAAAGTTTTGATAATATTAAAGTATTGAATAATATATCATTTACTATAAAAAAAGGTGAGTTTATTACTCTTTTAGGTCCAAGTGGATGTGGAAAGAGTACATTACTTAGAATAATAGCAGGACTTAACGAGTTTAATAGTGGGGGAATAGTAATAAATAATAAAGAAATAAGTTTAGTAAAATCAAAAGATAGAGAAGTTGGAATGGTGTTCCAATCATATGCATTATTTCCAAATATGACTGTATATGAAAATATATCTTTTGGATTAAAAATGAAAAAGATGAGTAAAAAAGAAATCGATGAAAAAGTAAGTAATATTATAAAAATAGTTGACCTTGGAGGTAAAGAAAATAATTATCCGAGTCAATTATCTGGAGGGCAGCAACAAAGAGTAGCTTTAGCAAGAGCAATAGTAACAGAACCTAAGATATTATTATTAGATGAGCCATTAAGTGCCTTAGATGCAAAAATACGTAAAAGTTTGCAAAGAGAAATAAGAAATATACAAAAAAGATTAAATATGACTACTATATTTGTAACTCACGACCAAGAAGAAGCTATGACTATGAGTGATAAAATTATAGTTATGGACAAAGGTAATATAGCCCAAATAGGGACCCCTGATGAAATATATAAATATCCTAAAAGTGAATTTGTAGCAAGGTTTATAGGAAATTACAATGTTTATTCTAGGGTAGAAGCTCAAAATTTAATAAATAATAAAATAAGTGATAATATAGCGATTAGACCAGAAGTTATAAATATAGTTGATAAAACAAATATAGATGAAAATAAAAATTTTTATATAAAAGCTAAAGTAAATCAAAAATATATAATAGGAAGCATAATAAGATATGAACTTTACAAAGATAATATCAAAATTTCACTTGATTTACTAAATCAGAATAATATAAAATCCAACTTAGATGAAGTTGTACTAGAAATACCTAAGGATGAAATTATATATTTTAAAGAAAATATTAAAGTTAAAATAGAAAGAGAGATTGCGATATAATGATTAACTTAAGAAGAGATGGTCATATACATTCTCACTATTGTCCTCATGGTAGCAATGATAATATAGAAAAATACGTACAAGAGGCAATAAATATAGGGCTTGAAGAAATTACATTTACTGAACACTTACCACTACCAAATGAATTTAAAGATCCTTCACCTAAAAAAGATAGTGCTATGAGAGAAGAGGATGTATTAAGTTATATAGAAGATATAAAATACTTAAAAGAGAAATATAAAAGTTTATTAAAAATAAATATTGGATTTGAAATAGATTATATTGAAGGATATGAAAATGATATAAAAGAAAATCTTAATAAATATGGTTTAGATATTGAAGATGCAATATTATCTGTTCATATGATAAAAATAGGCAATGATTATTATTGCATAGATTATAGCGTAGAGGAGTTTAAAAAAATATTCAAATTATTAGGAACGATAGAAAAGGTTTATACTAAATACTATGAAACCGTAATACTAGCTTTAAATAGTGATTTAGGAGAGTATAAGCCTAAAAGAATAGGACACTTAAATTTAGTGAGAAAATTTAATAAAATTTTTCCATATGACTACTCTAAAAGTATTTTATTAGAAGATATAGTAAAATTAATAAAAGATAAAAATTATGAAATAGATTATAATATCTCGGGAAGAATAAAAGACCAGTGCTTGGAATCATATATAAGTGGATATCTTTTAAATCTAGTAAAAAAATATGATATACCAATGGTATTAGGATCAGACTCTCATAATGTAAAGTATATAAAAAAATATGATTTAATGGAATAAAACTTATGATATTTTGATATTATAAGTTTTATTTTACAAATTTTAGAAAATTAATTAATAAATAATATTGACTATATTATAAATTTAATATATAATAAGTTTATAAAGTTAATACGGAGAAGTACTCAAGCGGCTCAAGAGGATCCCCTGCTAAGGGAT
>JAVXLU010000022.1:2313-24129 GCA_036646635.1 Romboutsia sp. | reverse complement strand
GGTACTTGGTGGGAAACTGCCTGGGAGAGTAGGACATAGCCACGTAATCTTTTTTTGCGTAAAAATATTCTTAAAATTTACAAAATCTACTTCAAGAGGTATACTATAAATAGTCAAATTAATAATAAAATAGTTTGGAGGTTAGCTATGAATATAGGAGTTGTAGGGGTGAACCATAATTTAGCTCCCATAAATATAAGAGAATGTGTATCTTTTACAGATGTACATAAGATAGAAGCTATAAATTTTCTATTAGATAAAGGTATAGAAGAGATTATTATTTTATCTACATGCAATAGAAGTGAGATATATATACAATCTAAGGATATTGATGAAAAAATTAAAATAGTAGAAGATTTTTATGAAAAATTCTTTAACACATCAAATATAAAAACATATCTATTTTCAAAACAAAATAGAGAAGCTGTAGAGCATATTTTTAATGTAACATCTGGGCTTGACTCTATAGTCTTAGGGGAAGATCAAATACTTGGTCAAGTAAAAGATTCTCATGAATTCTCAATGCAACTTGGTGCTAGCAAAAAAATATTTAACAAACTATTTAGAGAAGCAATAACGACAGCTAAGGATATAAAAAATACCACGAAAATATCAGAGCAACCTTTATCAATAAGTTATATAGGTATAAGATTTTTAGAAGAAAAGATAGGTAGCTTAGAAGGAAAAAATGCATTGGTAATCGGAGTAGGTAAAATGAGTAAATTAACAATGAAATACTTAGAAGAACAAAATGTAAATAATATTTATGTATCTAATCGTAGTCATAGTAAAATTGAAGAAATACAGAGTGATTATAAAAATATTATCCCGATAGAATATGAGGATAGATATAAAATAATCAATGATGTAGATATAGTTATAAGTGCAACTGCTTCTCCACATATAGTAGTTAAATATGATGATATGCCAAAACTTCAAAGGAAAATATATATGATGGATATTGCCCTTCCAAGAGATATAGATCCTAAAATAAATGAATTAGACAATATAGAAGTTTATGATATAGATAATTTAAAAGAAATACATGATAAAAATGATAACAATAGAAAAAAAATAGCAATTCTATGTAAATCAATTATAAATGATAAAATTGATGAATTTGAAGAATGGTTAGATTCAACTCATATAGACCCGACTATAGAATCATTAAATGATAAATGTATAGAAATTAGAAAAGATACATTAGATTATATTTTTAGAAAAGTAAACCTAGATACAAGAGAAAAAAAAATAATAGATAAAATGATGACCTCAGCCTTAAAGAGGATTATAAGAGAGCCTATAATTAATTTAAAGCAAATAAAGGATAAAGGAAAAAGAGAAGAATATATTAAATTAGTTGAAGAACTGTTTGAAGTTTAAACATTAGGAGGTAGTACATATGAATAATGAAAAATCCCTAAAGATATATGAAGAAGCAACACAATATATACCAGGTGGAGTTAATAGCCCAGTTAGAGCTTTTAAATCAGTTGGATTAGACCCAATATTTATAGATAGAGCTCATGGAAGTAGAATATATGATGTAGATGGAAATGAATATATAGATTATATATGTTCATGGGGACCACTTATGTTAGGTCATAGTCCAAAGGAAATAGTAGAGGGAATAGAAGAAGTAGTGTCAAGAGGAACAAGTTATGGAGTACCTACAGCTATAGAGGTAGATATGGCCAAGATAATAGTAGAATCATATGATGCAATAGATCAAGTTCGTATGGTAAATTCAGGAACCGAAGCTACAATGAGTGCTTTAAGAGTAGCAAGAGCATATACAAAAAGGAATAAAATATTAAAATTTGAGGGATGTTATCATGGACATTCTGATGCGTTATTAGTTAAATCAGGTTCGGGTACTATAACATATGGAGTACCAACAAGCCCTGGGGTACCAGATGATGTTGTAAAAGATACTTTAGTGTGTAGATATAATGAATTAGATGAAGTAAGAGAAATATTTAAAAAACAAGGACATGAAATAGCGGCAATAATAGTTGAAACTATTGCAGGTAATATGGGAGTTGTACCAGGTAAACAAGAATTTATACAACTATTAAGAGATATAACTAAAGAATATGGTGCAATTTTAATATTTGATGAAGTAATAACTGGATTTAGATTGAATTATAATAGTTCAGTTGGATACTTTGGTATAAAACCAGATATGGTATGTTTTGGAAAGATAATAGGAGCTGGATTACCTGTTGGAGCTTATGGTGGAACTAAAGAGATAATGAGCATGGTATCTCCAATTGGTCCAGTTTATCAAGCGGGAACACTATCTGGAAATCCATTAGCTATGTATATGGGTAAAAAGAATTTAGAAATATTAAGAGATAATCCACAAATATATACTGAATTAGAAAGAAAAGCTGTTAAATTAGAGCAGGGATTAAAAGATAATATAGAAAAACTAGGACTAGATTATACTGTAAATAGAGCGGGTTCTTTAGTTTGTTTATTCTTTGCTAAAGGTCCGATAAATAATTATGATGATGTAAAAAATTGTGATGTTTTAAAATTTAACAAATATTTCGAAGAATTATTAAATCAAGGTGTATTACTTGCACCAACTCAATTTGAAGCAATGTTTCTATCGAATGCCCATACAGATGAGGATATAGAATATACATTAAAAGCAAGTTATAATGCATTAAAGGTATCTCATAATCTTTAAGAAAATATTAAAGATAAATTTTGTTAAATCTAATATAAATAATAGAGGATATAGTAAGAAAATATAGAATTCAAATCTAATAAGATACTTTAGATAAAAAAGTAAATGTATATTATTGCTAAATTTATATTACAAATTGATACGATTAATAGAGTATTTAGAGTAATTTGAGGAGGGTAAAATGAGTTTATTAGATAATATATTAAATAATATAGAATCTTTAAATACAACTTCAATTAAAGAAGCTAAGCAAAAACTAGATAGATTAATAAAGCCTACTGGTAGTCTTGGAAAAATAGAAGATATTTGTATGCAACTAGCAGGTATATATGAAAATAAGGATTTTGATACATCTAAAAAAGTAATAATAGCTTTTGCTGGAGACCATGGTGTTTATGAAGAAGGTATAGCACCAGATCCTCAAAATATAACTCAGATACAATTTCCGAATTTTGCAAAACGTATATGTGGAGTAGGAGTACTATGTAAATTTGTTGATGCAGATATTGTAGCCGTAGATGTGGGAATAAATTGTGATCATAAATTAGAAGGTATACTTGATTATAAGATACGAAAAGGAACATCAAATATGGTTAAGGAACCTGCAATGACTAGGGATGAAGCTATAAGATGTTTAGAGGTAGGAATACAAGTAGCGCAAGACTGTATTAATAAGGGATATAAAGTTATAGGTATAGGAGAAATGGGAATAGGTAATACAACAGCAAGTAGTGCGATAATATCTGTTATAGATAATTGCGATCCATCAGAAGTAACTGGAATAGGTGCAGGTCTTAAAAAAGAAAGGGTAAAATATAAAGCAGATACAATTAGAAGAGCAATCGAATTAAATAACCCTGATAGAGATGATGCAATTGATATTTTATCTAAAGTAGGTGGATTTGAAATAGGAGCGATGACAGGTGTTATATTAGCATGTAGTGTAAATAGAATACCGGTTGTAATTGATGGGTTTATATCTTATGCATCGGCATTGTTAGCATATAAAATTAATCCTAAAAGTAAAGATTATATGATAGCATCACATTCATCAGCTGAGCCAGGAACAGAAAAAGCTCTACAAATAATAAAATTAAGTCCTATATTAAATATGGATATGAGATTAGGTGAAGGTAGCGGTGCTGCTTTAGCATTTAATATAATAGAAGCATCTAATTATACTTATAAAAATATGGCTACATTTGATGAAATAGACATGGGAAGATAAAGTATTTAAGATTGGAGATTGTATGAGTAAGGTTATATTAGTAACAGGTGGTGCTAGATCTGGAAAAAGTAATTTTGCAGAAAAACTGTGTATAGATAGAGATAATAGCACTGCATATATAGCAACATCAATACCATTTGATGATGAAATGATGGATAGAGTAAGAAAACATAAAGAAAGCAGACCTAAAAATTGGGAAACTTATGAAATATATAAAGATATATACTCAAGAATTGAAGAAATATCTAAAAAACATAAAACTGTTATAATGGATTGTGTAACTTTATTAGTTAATAATTTAATGTTTAAATATGATATAGATATAGATATAGCAAGTCAAGATGAAATCAATAGTTTAGAAGAATACATAAAAAATCAAGTTAGTAAATTACTTAATGAACTTAAACATACAAATTTATATTTTGTTGCAGTAACAAATGAATTAGGAATGAGTGTAATTCCAGCTAATAAACTTAGCAGAGTATATACAGATATTGTTGGTAGAATAAATCAATTAATAGCATCACAAAGTGATGAAGTTTACTTTGTAGTAAGTGGAATACCTATGAAGATAAAGGGGTAGGATATGAAAAGATTTATATTAATACTTCAATTTATGACTAGAATACCTATAAATATAAATGTAGGATTTGATGAAGATTTTCACGAATCAATAGTTTATTTTCCATTAGTAGGTTTTGTATTAGGAATAGTATTGTTTTTACTAGGAATAGTATCAAATATTATATTTAATACATTTATAACATCTATAATAATTACATTAGGATTAGTATTGTTAACTGGTGGACTTCATATAGATGGTCTTGGAGATACATTTGATGCTATATATAGTTATAGAGATAAAGAAAAAATGCTAGAAATAATGAAAGATTCAAGACTTGGAACAAACTCACTTTTAGCAATAGTATTTATGATACTATTGAAAATATCATTTATATACAGTATTATAAATCAAGGTCTGCTATGGTTAATAATATTTATGCCAATAGTCTCAAGACTTGGTGTGATTTTATTAACATATAAAACAGTAACACCTAGGGAAAAAGGTATGGGCAATTTATTTATAGGAAAAGCATCAATTAAAATGTTTTTAACAGCAATAATATATACAATATTATTAATTATAATTTTATCTAAGTTAATATTTTTATCAACAAATATATTGATAATCAAAATATTAATATCGATAATAGCAGTTATTATATTTAATGATTTATTTAAGAGACATATTTATAAAAAGATAGATGGAGTAACTGGAGATATATTAGGATGTAGTATAGAACTTGGTGAAGTGATATATCTACTTTGCATATATATATCAGTAGTATAACCTTAAAGAGGTGATAGTTTGACTAAACTAATATTAGTAAGACATGCATTAACTATAGATAACCAAAAAAGTAGATTATCTGGTCATATAGATAGTATAGTAAGCGAAGAAGGGAAACTACAAATCAAAAAGCTTACAAATTATTTAAGTAAGATACATATAGATAAAATTTATACGACATCATCCTCTAGAACGAAAGATACAGTAAAAGAATTGGCAATTTTAAAATGTATAAATATTATAGAAAAAGATAATTTAAAAGAAATTAATTTTGGGAATTTTGAGGGAATGACATTTGATGAAATAAAGTCTGAACATACTAAAGAATTTCAAAAAATGATAAATGAAGGATATAATTATAAATATCCAAATGGCGAAAGTTTAATAATGACATATAATAGAGTAGCAGAAGAAATAGATAAAATAATTTTAGATAATAAAAATAAAACGGTACTAATATGCTCTCATGGAGGTACTATAAGAAATATAATTACATATCTTATATCTAATAGCTATAAATATCACTGGAATTTTAAAATTGATAATGCATCAATTTCAATAATAGAAGTTAATAATGGATTTTCAGTAATAAATACTATGAATGACATGAATTTTAATTAGCCTTAAAAATCGAATATTAGATCAAAATAGGTTCTTACAAGATTAATAGGGAAAAAGGTTAAATGCCTTTGCAGCCCCCGCTACTGTAAAATGGACGAAACTATAAATTACCACTGCTAATTTAAGCGGGAAGGTATAGGAGTAGGATGAAGTTAAGCCAGGATACCTGCCTAATTTGATTTATTAATGAGATCTTCGGGGTGAAGATTTTTATTTAGTATATAAAATAAAAGTCCTAACTCAAATAGAGTTAGGACTTTTTGAATATTGTAAATATTCAAAATACTTATAAATAAAACATAACTGAATATATATAGTTAGGGAAATAAGTAATTTAAATCTATAAAAAAAGGAAGTGAAAAAATGGGCAAAAAAATAATGTTACAAGGTACAGCTTCAAATGTAGGTAAAAGTGTTTTAACAGCTGGATTATGTAGAATATTTAAACAAGATGGATATGATGTTGCTCCATTTAAATCACAAAATATGGCATTGAATTCTTATATAACTAAAGAAGGACTTGAAATGGGAAGAGCTCAAGTTTTTCAAGCTGAAGCTTGTTGTATAGAACCAAATATAGATATGAATCCAATTTTATTAAAACCATCTGGAAATCATAGATGCCAAGTTATAGTAAGGGGAAAAGTTAGAGCTGATATGCAATCATCAGAGTATCATAAATATAAAATTGAGTTAGCGGAGGAATTAAAAGAAATATTTAAAGAATTTAATGATAATCACGATATAGTAGTAATGGAAGGTGCAGGTAGTACAGCTGAAATAAATCTAAAAGAACATGATATTGCTAATATGGGTATGGCAGAAATAGCAGATGCACCTGTAATAATAGTTGGAGATATAGATAGAGGAGGAGTATTTGCATCTCTTGCAGGAACAATGCTTTTATTAACGGAAGAAGAGAAAAAAAGAGTTAAAGGTGTAATAATTAATAAATTTAGAGGAAGAAAAGAACTTTTAAATGAAGGTGTAAAAATGTTAGAAAATATTATAAAGGTGCCTGTACTTGGAGTAATTCCTTATAGTGATATAAAAATAGAAGATGAAGATAGTGTAACTACTAGATTTAAAAAACAAATGAATAAAAATGATGTACATATAGAGATAATTAGGACTCCTCATATGTCTAATTTTACAGATTTTAGCATATTAGAGACACAAGAGGATGTAAGTATCAGATATATAGATTATGATGAAGTTTTAGGAAATCCAGATATAGTAATAATACCAGGAAGTAAAAGTACAATAGATGATCTTAAATACATAAGAAAAAATGGATTAGAAGAACAAATAAAAGAGTTAGATAAAAAAGGAAAGCTTATATTTGGTATATGTGGTGGATATCAGATGCTAGGAAAAAAACTTAAAGACCCATATCATGTAGAAGGTGAAGTTGAAGAAATTGACGGAATTGGACTTTTAAATACAGAAACTATATTTGAAATGGAGAAAACAACAACTCAAGTAGAAGCTACTATATGTAACGAGCTTGGTGGATATATGCAAAATCTTGAAGGTAAAAAAATAAAAGGTTATGAAATACATATGGGAATAACATCTATTTATAAAGATGTAAAATATTTAAATATAATTAATAAAAAATTAGATGAACAAGTTAATTATTTAGAAGGTAGTGTTAATAAAAATGGAAATGTAGTAGGTACATATATTCATGGAATATTTGATGAAATAGAGTTTACTAGAACTATTTTAAATAACATAAGAAAAAAGAAAGGGTTAGAAAGAATAGATAGTAATGTAACATCTTTTTATGAATTTAAGCAAAATGAATATGATAAATTAGCAGATTTGTTAAGAGAACATTTAGATATAAAAAAAATATATGAAATTATGAGTTAAAAATATACTAATGATAGGGTGATATATATGAAGAAAATATTAATAGCGGGAACTAATAGTGGAGTAGGCAAAACTACAATATCATTAGGTATAATGCAAGCTTTTACTAAAAGGAAAATGGAAGTACAACCTTATAAGGTAGGTCCGGATTATATAGACCCATCATATCATACATTTATAACGGGAAGACATTCAAGAAATTTAGATTCATATATGTTAGATGATGAAAAAATTAAATATGTATTTAATAAATCATCAGAAAATGCAGATATATCAATAGTTGAAGGTGTTATGGGTCTTTATGATGGTATTGGCATAGACTTAGATAATTGTACAAGCTCTTATACATCAAAGATTTTAAAAACACCAGTAATATTAGTTATAAATGGTAAGGCTATGGCGGCATCTAGTGCTGCAATGGTAATGGGATATAAAGAGATTGATAAAGATGTAAATATTGCTGGAGTGATAGTTAATAATGTAAGAACTAAAACACATTATGAAATAATAAAGAAATCGATAGAACAATACTGCGGTATTGAAGTTCTTGGATACTTTCCGCCTAACAATGAGTTTTCTTTAGAATCAAGACATTTAGGATTAGTTCCTAGTATAGAATTAGAGTCATTAAAAAATAAATTTAGTAATTTAGCTTATGAAATTGAAAAGTATATAAATATAGATAGAATATTAGAAATTTCAGAAACAGAAAATGTTAGTACCAATTTTGAACTAGAAGATTTTATAAAAAATAATAAATTAGAAAATAAAACTATAGCAATAGCCTACGATAAAGCATTTAATTTTTATTATAGAGAAAATATAGAACTTTTAGAAAAACTCGGATTAAATATAGAATATTTTAGCCCACTAGAAGATAATAAAGTTCCAAGTGCTGATTATATATACATAGGAGGTGGATTCCCTGAAATATTTGGTAAGGCATTAGAAGAAAATAAAAGTATGAGAGAATCAATTCTTGAGGCTCATAATAATAAAATTCCTATTTATGCTGAATGTGGGGGATTAATGTATTTAGGTAATAAACTAGTAGACCAGCAAGATAAAGAATATGATATGGTAGGGATATTTGAAGGAACTAGTAAGATGACAGCATCATTAAGAAGATTTGGATATTGTTTTGGGACGGCAAAGAAAGATACTATTTTATGCAGAAAAGGTAATGTTATTAAAGGGCATGAGTTCCATCATTCAATTTTTGAAACAAATGAAAATTGTGCATATATAATGAGAAAAGAAAGAGATAGAAAAATAGTAGATGAGTGGGAGGGTGGATATAGTAAAAATAGTACTCTAGCTACTTATTTACACACACATTTTTATAATAATTTAGATTGTATAAAGAACTTTTTAAATAATGAGTGGACGGATTATTTGGAAAAGGTAAATCAATAATATGAATATAATATCTATTTATATAGGATACATAATAGATTTAATTGTAGGAGACCCATACTATTTTCCTCATCCTGTAATATACATAGGAAAATTAATAAAATTAGTTGAAAATAATATAAGAAAAGTATGTAAAAGTGATAAATGTTTAAAAAAATCAGGGTTTATACTATGGTTTATTACAGTCGGAGTAACATATCTAATAACTTATATTATAGTGAAAGTAAGTGGATTTAATATAGTGGTATCTTTAATTGTAAATTCATTTATAATTTATACGACGCTAGCCACAAAATGTTTAAAAGATGAATCTATAAAAATTTATAATGTGTTGAAAACAGGTGATATAGAAAATTCAAGAATACAACTATCTTATATAGTAGGAAGAGATACAAGTAATTTAAATGAAGGTGAAATTATTCGAGCAACAGTAGAAACGGTAGCAGAAAATACAGTAGATGGAATAATTGCACCAATGTTTTATACATTTATTGGTGGTGCACCACTGGCTATGGCATATAAAGCTATAAATACACTAGATTCTATGGTTGGATATAAAAATGATAAATATATAAATTTAGGATTTGCATCAGCTAAAATAGATGATATCGCAAATTATATACCGGCTAGAATATCAGTACTATTAATGACTATAGGCAGTTTCATACTAAATTACAACTATAAAAGTTGTTTTAAAATAGCAATTAGGGATAGAAAAAATCATAAAAGCCCAAATTGTGCTTATCCAGAGGGAGCAGTGTCAGGGGCTTTAGGTGTACAATTAGGTGGAACTAATATTTATTTTGGAGAAGCTGTTTATAAGCCTACAATAGGAGATAAACTTAGAGAAATAGAAATAGATGATATAGTAAGAACTAATAGAATAATGTATGCATCATCAATTACTTCTTTAGTAATCTTCACAATACTATGGAAGATAATGTGTTATTAGGAGGATATAAATGAAAGACCTAGGACATGGAGCTAATGTGAAAGATATGGCAAAAATGTATAATAAAAATCCAAAAGAGATAATAGATTTTAGTTCAAATATAAATCCAAAAGTAATATCAGGGTTAGAAAAATATATATTAGAAGGATTAAAGGAGTGTAAAAGTTACCCCGATATAAACTATACAAGATTAAAAGATAATATATCAAAATATATAAATATTAAATCAGAGTTTATAATACCAGGTAATGGTGCAACTGAAATAATTTATTTATTGATGAAAAATATAGACAAAAGACTAGCTATATTAAATCCTACATTCTCAGAGTACGGAAGAAGTGCAAAATTGAATGATTTAGAAGTTATAAACATAAGTCTAGATAAAACTAATAATTTTTCAATTGATATAAATAGTATAAAAGAAAATATAGATAAATTTGATAGTTTGTTTATATGTAATCCCAATAATCCAAATGGAAAAGTTCAAGATTTAATTAAATTATTAAACTTAATGATAGAGAATAATAAGTTATTAATAGTAGATGAAACTTTTATGGAGTTTGTTGGAGATGAAGAAAAATATAGTTTAATTAAGTACATAGAAAAATATGAAAATGTATTTATAATTAAAGCTGTAACTAAATTTTTTGGAATGCCAGGATTAAGGTTAGGATATGGAATAACTAGTAACAAAGAAATAATAGAAAAAATGTATAAATATAAAGAACCATGGACAATAAATTCATTTGCAGATATTTTATCTAATTATATATTTAAGGATATAAAATACATAGAAGAGAGCAAGGATTACTATATAAGAGAAAGAAATTATATGCTAGATGAATTAAAAACTATTAATAACATAGTAGTTTATGATACTGATACAAATTTTATATTAATTAAATTAATACAAAATTCTGCAAGTAAAATAAAAGAAAAATTATTTATAGAAGCAAATATTTTAATAAGAGATGCATCTAACTTTATAGAATTAGATGATAGCTTTATAAGAATAGCAATAAAATCTCATGATGAAAATACGATTCTTATAAATTATATGAAAAATATATTAGGTGATTAATATGAAATCTTATGGAATATGCCCTGCATCTTGTGGTGAATTTGTTCAAGGAATTTTGGATAAAGAAGAATATTTAAGTTCATACGCTATAGATTTATATTCAATATCCGAAGTAAAAGAAAAGATGAATGATATAAATATAGGGCCTAGTAAATCTAGAAAAGCTATAGAAAAGGTATTTGAAAGATTCAAATTACCTATAAAAGAAAGTAAAAATATATCTTTAAATATTAATAGCAAAATACCTGTTGGTAAAGGTATGGCAAGTTCTACGGCAGATATTGGTGCAACAATAGTTGCGACATTAGGATTAATACAAAAGAATTTAAGCAGTGAAGAAATATCTAAGATTGCATCAACTATAGAACCAACAGATTCAATATATATAGAAAAAAATTCAATATTTAATCCTTTGAGTGGAGAGGTAATTAAGTATTTAGGGAATATAAAAAATTCTAAAGTGATAATTTTAGAACCAACTAAAACACTAAATACTATGAAAATTAGAAATACTCCAAATTATAATAAGATTAAAATAGAGAATAAAGATATCATAAATGAAGCCTTTTATATTCTTGAAGAAGGTATAAAAAATAATGATTTAAAATTAGTTGGACAAGCATGCACACTTAGTAGTTTAGCTAATGAAAATATAGATAGAAAAGAAGGCCTAAGAGAAATTATAGAAATAGCTCAAAACTATGGTGCTTATGGTGTTAATATTGCACATAGTGGAACAGTTATTGGAATTTTAATGGATCAAAATATGAATGATAAAAGATTAATAAAATTGCTGAAACAATATAATATAAATTCAGTTTATAAAAAAATATATACATCAAATATAATAGACGGTGGAATTAGGAGGGAATTAGAATGGAATACATCAAAAATCCTATGAAGATAGAAGAAAGAAGTATGGAAATGATTCAAGATATAATAGATGAAATTAGACAAGGATATAAGTTTAAAGATTCTATTGAAGAAAAAATAATAAAGCGTTGCATACATACCACAGCTGATTTTGAATACTTAGATATATTAAGAATATCGGAAACAGCAGTTTCAAATTTAGTTGATGGATTAAAGAATAATGCCACTATATATACAGATACAAATATGGCTTTAAGTGGAATAAATAAAAAAAGATTAGAAGCTTTAGGTTGTGAGTATAAGTGCTTAGTAGCAGATGAAGAAACTGCAAAATTAGCAAAAGAAATGGCTACAACTCGTTCTATGGCAGCAGTTGAAATAGCAGCTAGACAACCTGGAAGAAAAATATTTGTTCTTGGAAATGCACCAACAGCCTTATACAAGGTTATGGAAATGATAGATGAAGGCAAATTAGAGGTTGATGCAGTTATAGGAGTTCCAGTTGGATTTGTAGGTGCAGCAGAATCTAAAGATGAATTAGAAAGTACTAATATACCATACATAATATCTAAAGGCAGAAAAGGTGGTAGTAATTTAGCAGCAGCTATAGTAAATGCCATTTTATACTCTATGTAGGAAATAGATATGGAAAAGTATGTATATATTGATGGAAAAAAGTATAGAAGAGGATATACTACGGGTTCTTGTGCAGCAGCAGCCTCAAAAGCAGCAACACACATGTTACTTACAAAAAATAAAATAGATATTATAAATATAGATACACCAAAGGGAATTCCTTTATCATTAAAAGTACACAATATTAATATTTGTAGTGATTACATAGAATGTTCCATTGAAAAAGATGGAGGAGATGATATAGATGCTACTCATACTATGCATATTTATGCTAAAGCCGAATTTATAGATAGAGAAGAAGAAGAAGATATAGTAGTAGGTGGTGGAGTAGGAGTAGGTGTAGTAACTAAAAAAGGACTAAGTGTAGAAGTTGGAAAAGCAGCAATTAATCCAGTTCCTATGAAGATGATACATACAGAAGTAAGGAAAGTTATAGGAAGAGATTTAAGAGCAACTATAGGAGAGGATAAATCTCTAAAAATCACAATATTTGCGCCACAAGGAGTAGAGATAGCTAAAAAAACTTTTAATCCAAGATTAGGAATAGTAGGTGGAATATCAATTCTTGGCACAACCGGAATTGTAGAGCCTATGAGTGATGATGGTTGGAAAAAATCATTATCTATAGAACTTCAAATGAAGAAAGAACAAGGTCTAGATAAAATAATCTTAGTTCCTGGAAATCATGGTGAAAAATTTATAAAAGAAAATATTGGTTTAGATATGAAGTATGTAGTTAGAACAAGTAACTTTATAGGGTATATGTTAAAAGAAGCTCAAAGAATAGGATATAAAAAAATACTTATGGCAGGTCATATAGGTAAATACATAAAATTATCTGCAGGTATATTTAATACTCATAGTAAAATAGCTGATGCTAGAAATGAAATAATGATAGCTAATTTAGCTATGATGAAAGCTTCATATGAGTTTTTAGAACAAATAAATGAATGTGTAACTACAGAAGGTGCAGTTGAGCTTATACATGAAAGTGAATATAAAGATATATACAATATAATAAGTAATAAATGTAAGGCAAAAATAGATCAATATCTATTAGATGAAGAAATTGATGTTGAAGTTATGATATTTAAAATGGATAGAACTTTATTAGGTCAATCAGATAATACAGATTCACTAGTGGAGGTATTTAGATGATAAACATAATAGGACTAGGTCCTGGAAATGAAGGATATATAACAAAATTAGGTGAAAATTTAATTTCAAACTCTGATATATTAATTGGAGGAAAAAGGAATTTAGAAACTGTCAAAACCTTCAAAGGTGAAATGATAGAGATGGCATCTAATCTGAAAGAAATATTAGATTATATAAATAATAATAGTGATAAACAAATATCTATTATAGCTTCAGGAGATCCATTAATATATGGAATAGGAAGATATTTATCTAAAAATATAGATAATAAAAACTTAAATATAGTATCAGGAATAAGTTCACTTCAGTATATATTTTCTAAGATTTATATTGATATGAATGATTTATATATTACGAGTAGCCATGGAAAAGTGCCTGATTTTGATTATATATTATCTCATAAAAAGGTATGTATGGTTACAGATGATAAGATAGGACCTAAAGAAATAAGTAGAGAAATAATAAAAAGAAATTTAGAAAGAACTGTTGTTGTAGGAGAAAACTTATCCTATGACAATGAAAAGATAACAATAGGAACGCCAGAGGATATATTAAATATTGATAAATTTGACATGAGTGTGGTGGTGATATTAGATGAAAAATAGTGATTTTATAACGGGGAAAGTACCTATAACAAAAGAAGAAGTTAGAGCAATATCTATAATGAAACTAGATTTAGTTAATGCAAAAAGATTTGTAGATGTAGGTGCTGGAACAGGAAGTGTAACAGTAGAAGCAGCTTATAATTATCCAAATTTAGATGTTATATCAATAGAAAGACATGATGATGCGCTAGATTTAGTTCATCAAAATATTGAAAAATTTGGATTAAAAAATGTAGAAGTTATAAAAGGTTATGCGCCAGTTGAGATAGATGGACAAGTTGATGCAATCTTTTTAGGTGGCACAGGTAATAACTTAAATGAAATATTACTTTGGTCAAAAGAAAAATTAATTGATGGTGGTAGATTGGTAGCCAACTTTATAATAGTAGAAACATTTAATGAAACTCTTAAATTACTAAGAGAATATGGATTTAAAAATATTGATGTTTCAGTTTTAAATGTATCTAAGCTAGAAAAACTGGGAAGAGGGGAATATTTTAAACCTCTAAACCCAATATACATAATATCTTGTGAAAAAGGGGTAGATGAAGATGATAAATAAAGTACATTTTGTAGGGGCAGGACCAGGAGATAAAGAGTTAATAACATTAAAAGGGTACAAGCTTTTAAGTAATGCAGATGTAGTTATATATGCTGGGTCTTTAGTTAATCCAGAACTTTTAGAGTATTGTAAAGAAGGTTGTGAAATACACAATAGTGCTCATATGGACTTACAAGAAATAATAGAAGCAATGGAAAATGGAATAAAACAAAATAAGTCTGTTGTAAGATTACAAACAGGTGATTTTTCTATATATGGTTCAATAAGAGAACAAGTTGAAGATTTAAGTAAATTAGGAATAGGGTATGATTGTACGCCAGGAGTAAGTTCATTCTTAGGGGCTGCATCATCGTTAGGTGTAGAATATACAGTTCCTGAAATATCTCAAAGTGTAATTGTAACAAGAATGGAAGGTAGAACGCCTGTACCATCAAAAGAATCTTTAGAATCTTATGCAGCTCATCAAACTTCAATGGCAATATTTTTATCAGTTCAAGATATAGAAAAAGTTGTTGAAAAACTTCATTCAGGTGGGTACCCAATAGATACTCCAATAGCTGTTGTATACAAAGCTACTTGGGATGATGAAAAAATAGTAAAAGGTACTTTAAAAGATATAGCTAAGAAAGTAATAGAAAATGATATAAGAAAAACAGCGTTAATATTAGTTGGTAAATTCTTGGGAAAAGAATATAATAATTCGAAATTATACGATAAGGATTTTAAACATGAGTATAGAAGCTAAACTTGCCATAGTATGTATAACTGAAAATGGAAAAAAATTAGCTTTTAAGATAAATGAAAAATTACCAGATAGCCATATATATCTAGTTAAAAATAAAAAAAATAACCTTACTAATGATAGTACTAATCCAAGTATATTTTTAGTAGAAAAAAAGGTAAGTGAGTTAATCGGAGATTTATTTAGTAAATACCAATCTATACTATTTATAATGGCTACTGGAATAGTGGTTAGAGTTATAGCACCTTATATAGTTAGTAAGTTTAGTGACCCTGCCATTTTAGTAACTGATGAAAAAGGAAAAAATATAATCAGCTTACTAAGTGGACATATGGGTGGGGCTAATGAATTAACTAATATTATAAGTAATTTAATAGGAGCTAATCCTGTTATAACAACAGCTACTGATGTAAATCAAAAGTCCTCACTAGATATGATAGCTAAAAAATTAAATGCTCATATAGATGATTTTAGAGAAAATGTAAAAGATGTAAATGCTATGCTTGTAAATAATCAAGATGTTGGAATTTATATTGATGGAGATTACATAGTTGATACTAGAGGATTCAAAATATTAAACAATTTAAATGAAACTAATGGTTTTAAAAAGGTAATAATTATAAGCAATAAAAATAGTATTGATAATATTAACTTAAAAACATTAAATAAAGATAAATTTATAAAAGTTATACCTGAAGATTCTGTTTTAGGAGTAGGTTGTAGAAGGGATACAGACAGCAATTTACTTAAAGAGTCATTCGTTGATTTTTTTGATAATAATAATATTGACATAAAATCATTAAAAGTAATTGGAAGTATCGATGTAAAAAAAGATGAAAAAGCAATTATTGATTTATCCAACGATTTAGATGTGGAGTTTAAAACTTTTTCTAAAGAGGAAATTTCTAAAGTAGATTATTTATTTGATAAATCAGAATTTGTAAAGAAAAATGTTGGTGTTTACTGTGTTGCAGAGCCGGTAGCACATATACTAAGTGATGGAAATTTAATAATAGAAAAACACAAATATAAAGGAATAACATTTTCGATAGGGAGATTAAAACTATGATATATGTAATAGGAATAGGACCAGGAAGTAAAGAAATGATGACTTTAGAAGCTATAAAAGCTATGGAAGATTCTGAAGTTATTGTAGGATATAAAACGTATATAAATTTAATAACTGAGTTTATAGATGGTAAAGAAGTAGTACAAAATGGTATGAGACAAGAAATAGATAGATGTAAGCAAGCCGTAGAAATAGCTAAAACTGGTAAAAAGGTTGCAGTTATAAGTAGTGGAGATGCAGGAATATATGGAATGGCAGGGCTTATACTTGAACTTACTTCTAAAGAAGAACAAAAAGTAGAAGTTAAAGTTGTTCCAGGTGTTACAGCAAGTATAGGTGCAGCAGCAATACTTGGTGCTCCGATAATGCATGATTTCTGTCATATAAGTTTAAGCGATTTGTTGACTCCATGGGAAGTTATAGAAAAAAGATTAAGATTAGCGGCTGAAGCTGATTTTGTTATTTGTTTATATAATCCAAGAAGTAAAGGAAGAAGTGAACATTTAGCTAAAGCATTTGAATTTATGGGTGAATTTAAAGATAGAAATACTCCGGTTGGAATAGTTAAAGATGTAGGAAGAGAAAAAGAAGAAAAGTTTATATGTACATTTGATACTATGGACTTTGAAAGAGTAGATATGACAACTATGGTTATAATCGGAAACAAATCTACATTTATACATGGTGATTTAATGATAACTCCAAGAGGATACACTGTATGATTTTAGTTTTTGGTGGTACAAGTGATAGTTTAGATTTATGTGATAAAATAAATAAGTGTAGCGATTTAGATTATATTCTTTCTGTTACAACTAATTACGGAGAAGAACTTGCAAGAAAAATCGCAAAAAAAGTACATGTTGCAAGGCTGTCAAAAGAGGATATGATAAATTTTATAAACGATAGAAATATAAATAAAATAATAGATGCAACTCATCCGTATGCAATAGAAGTATCTAAAAATGCAATGGAATGTGCGAAAATATTAAATATAGATTATATAAGATATGAGAGGAAATCTTTAATAGAGGATATAACTTATGAAAATAAGTATATTGTTAGCGGTATTGAAGAGGCTTGCAGAGTGGCTCGTGAAAAAGGAAGTAATATATTTATAGGAACAGGAAGTAAAAACTTACCTCAAATTGTAGATTATATACCAGATAGAAACTTAATAGCTAGAGTACTACCTACAAGTGATGTAATACTTAGTTGTGAAAAGATAGGACTAAGTGCAGACAATATAATTGCTATGAAAGGTCCATTTAGCCAAAGCATAAATGAAGAATTTTATAAACATTATAACATAGACATAGTCATAACTAAAGAAAGTGGAATGGTAGGAGGATTTTTAGAAAAAGTTGATGCGGCTAAGACCCTTAATATACCAGTTATAATTATAGAAAGAGAGAAAGTATCTTATCCTAAGGTAATAAATGATGTAAATGACATTGAACAAATGATATAAATATAAAAATAAGGTGGATTTAAAATGAAGAAAGCAGTTTTAGTAGTAAGTTTTGGAACTAGTTATAAAGAGACTAGAGAAAAAACAATAGAAGCATGTGAAAATAAAATAAAACAAGGCTTATTAGGTTATGATTTTTATAGAGCATTTACTTCAAATATGATAATAAAAAAATTAAAAAATAGAGATGGGATAGAAATAGAAAATCCAATCCAAGCTTTAGATAGATTACATAATGAAGGCTATAAAGAAGTAATAGTTCAAACACTTCATATAATATGTGGTGAAGAATTTAATAAATTAAAGGAACAAATAGAAATTTATAAAGATAAATTTGATAAGATAATATTAGGTAGACCTTTATTAACATATATAGAAGATTATAAGGAAGCAGTAAGTGCAATAGAAACTCAGATTCCTAAAATGAAAGAAGATGAGGCAGTTGTATTTATGGGACATGGAACATTCCATGAATCACATGCATCATATCCCGCATTAGAGTATATGATGAGAGATGCTGGGGTAAATGCATATGTTGGAACAGTAGAAGGATATCCAGAATTAGATCAAGTTATATATAGACTAAAAGAAAATAATATAAATACAGTAAATTTAATGCCTTTTATGTTAGTTGCAGGAGATCATGCTATAAATGATATGGCAGGAGATGATGAAGATTCATGGAAAACTAGATTAGAAGGATATGGATTTAATGTTAACATACATTTAAAAGGATTAGGTGAAAATTATTATATACAAGAAAAATTTATGAATCATGCTAATGATTGTATAGAGAAAATTAAATAAATTAAAATAAATATCTTAATTAACTAGGAGGAGATTAGACATGGCTAAATTTTATGGAATAGGAACAGGACCAGGAGATAGTTCTTTAGTTACTGTTAAAGCAGTTGAAACTTTAAAGAATTTAGATATATTATATACACCAGAAGCTAAAAAAGGAGGAGAAAGCTTAGCATTATCAATAGTAAGCATATATCTTCCAGAAGATTTAGAAATAAAATCAAGACATTTCCCTATGAATTTTAATGACGGTGAAAAAATACTTGCTTGGAATCAAGTAGCAGATGAGATAGTTGAGGATGTGCAAAGTGGAAAAAATGTAGGATTCGTTACTTTAGGAGATCCGATGATATATAGTACTTATGTATATATAATGGAAAGGCTTATAGGAAGTATAGATGTAGAAACTATACCAGGAATATCATCTTTTTCTAATATTGCATCAAATCAAAACTTTCCATTAGTAATGGATAGAGAGCCATTAATAATAATACCTTGTACAATGGAAGAAGAAAGAATAGATTATGCCCTAGAAAACTATAGTTCTATAGTTCTAATGAAAGTTTATAAGAACTTTAAAGAAATAGTAGATAAGTTAGATAAAAATGGACTTATAGAACATTCAATTTTAGTAAGTAATTCATCTCAAGATAGAGAAGTTGTATATACTGATTTAAGAGATGTTAATTTAGAAGAAAAGATATCATATTTCTCTACTATATTAGTGAATAAAGAGAATAAATCATTACTGAATAAAGAAAATAAAGTTGGATAAGCAAAGACAAAAGGAGATTAACTCATGAAGATTGTAGTTGGAACTAGAGGTAGTAAGCTTGCATTGACACAAACTAATTGGGTAGTAAGTGAATTAAAAAAAAACTATCCTTATATTGAATTTGAAATAAAGATAATAAAAACTAAAGGGGATTTAATTCAAAATATAAGTCTAGATAAAATAGGAGACAAAGGTCTATTTGTAAAAGAAATAGAACAACAATTAATAAATGAAGAAATTGATATGGCTGTTCATAGTATGAAAGATATGCCTTCAAATCTTCCTAAGGGATTAAAATTTGCAAGTACACCCAAAAGAGAAGATCCAAGAGATGCTCTTATATTAAAAAAAGGATATAGAAGTTTAGATGATTTACCAAGTGGAGCTACAATAGGGACAGGGAGTAAAAGAAGAAAATATCAATTACTAAAATATAGACCAGACTTAAATATAGTATCTATAAGGGGTAATATAGATACTAGAATAAGAAAAATAGAGGATGAAAATCTAGATGGAGTAGTTCTTGCTGCATCAGGATTAATAAGAGCAGGGCTTCATAATAATATAAGTCAGTATTTATCTATAGATATTATGATACCAGCGCCATCACAAGGAGCATTAGCACTAGAAATTAGAGATAATGATCTACAATTAGAAGGAATAATAAACTGTCTAAAAGATAGTACAACTAAAATCCAAGTGGAAGCTGAAAGAGGATTTTTAGATGGAGTTAATGGAAGTTGTCATATCCCTATGGGAGCATACTGTACTGTAGAAGATGAAAATATAAATTTAGTAGGTCTATATGGAGATGAAGAAGGGACTAAATTAATAATTAACTCTATAAGTGGACAAGCGTCTAAAGCTAGAGAGTTAGGTCTACAATTGGCAGAATTAATTTCAAAGGAGTATGAAAACTATGAAGGGTAAAGTTTACTTAGTAGGAGCAGGGCCTGGAGATTATAAGTTACTAACATTAAAAGGTTTAGAATGCATAAAAAAAGCAGATGTTATAGTTTATGATAGATTAGCTAATAGTAATTATTTAAAAGAAGCAAAACAAAGCTGTGAATTTATATATGTTGGAAAAGCATCTAGTAATCATGTACTGCCTCAAGATGATATAAATAGAGTGATAGCAGATAAAGCTAAAGAGGGGAAGATAGTTACAAGACTTAAAGGTGGAGATCCTTATGTATTTGGTAGAGGTGGAGAAGAAGGTGAAGTACTTGTAGATGAAGGAATTGATTTTGAAGTTGTACCTGGAATAACTTCTGCAATAGGTGGACTTTGTTATGCAGGCATACCTATAACTCATAGAGACCATGCATCATCTTTTCATGTAATAACAGGGCATTTAAGAGAAGATGATAAGGAAAATGAAGAGCTTAACTGGAATGCTTTAGCAAATAATAAAGGTACTCTTGTATTCTTAATGGGAGTAGCTAATTTACAAAAAATTAGTTTTAACTTAATTAAAGAAGGTAAAAGTAAAGAGACTCCAGTGGCTCTTATAAGCTGGGCAACAAGGTATAATCAAAGAGTTATAACTTCTACATTAGAAGATGTATATGAAACAGCTATTAGAGAAAACATTAAACCTCCAACTCTTATTGCAGTAGGAAATGTAGTAGGATTAAGAGAAAAATTAAATTTCTTTGAAAGTAAACCTTTCTTCGGAAAAAGTATAATGGTAACTAGGTCAAGAACTCAAAATAGCTCTTTAGTAGAAAAAATATCAGATTTAGGTGGTAATCCAATAGAGATACCAACAATTAAAATAAAAAAGATAGAAAATAATGTAGAGTTAGAAAATGAAATAAATAATATAAAAGACTATACATATATAGTTCTTACAAGTAAAAATGCTGTTGATATATTCTTTGATAAGTTAGATGA
>JAVXLU010000022.1:0-2303 GCA_036646635.1 Romboutsia sp. | reverse complement strand
GGGACTTGATAGTAGAGTTTTATATAGTTTAAAAATATGTGCAATAGGTTCAGCTACAGAAAAGGCAATAAAGGAAAGAGGAATTAAAGCAGATATAGTTCCTAAAAAGTTTGTTGCGGAATATTTATATGAAGAATTAAAGCCAATGTTAAAGGTAAATGATAAGGTATTAATTCCAAGAGCTAAGAATGCTAGAGATTTTTTAGTTAATAGAATAAGTGAAATGTGTAAAGTTAAAGAAGTATATACTTATGAGACTGTAGTAGATAACTCTAAAAAAGAAGAAATTATAGATCTATTAAAGCAAGGTGATGTTAACTATATAACTTTTACTAGTTCATCTACTGTAAGTAATTTTGTAGAAATAATAGGTTGTGAAAACTTAGATAAGTTAAATAATATAAGAGTTATATCCATAGGACCTGTTACTTCATCTATTGCAAAAGAGTTAAATCTAGAAGTTTATAAAGAAGCCGATATAGCTACTATAGATGGAATTATTAACACCATTATGGAAGATAAAGAATTAGCTTATTAAAATATAGTAAGCTCGGAGGAAAAGTAATGCTAAGAAGACCAAGAAGATTAAGAGTAAATAGTTCTATAAGAAATTTAGTTAGAGAAACAAAGTTAAATATAGAAGATTTGATATATCCTTTATTCATAGTAGAAGGCGAAAATATAAAAAGTGAAATATCATCTTTACCAGAGGTATATCATTTTTCATTAGATAGATTAGAAGAAGAAATAAAAGAAATAAAAGAATTAGGTATAGAACATGTAATATTATTTGGTATACCTCATGAGTATGAAAAAGATATCTGTGGAAGTGAATCGTATAATGATAATGGTATAATTCAAAGAGCTATTAGAAAAATAAAAGAAATAGATAGTAATATGAATGTTATAACAGATGTCTGTATGTGTGAATATACTAGTCATGGACATTGTGGTATATTAACAGAGAATGGATGTGTAGATAATGATAAGACCTTAGAATATTTAGCTAAGGTAGCTTTAAGTCATGTAAAAGCAGGTGCAGATATGGTAGCACCTTCTGACATGATGGATGGAAGAATAAAAGCTATAAGAGAAGCCTTAGATAAAGAAAAATTTGAACATATATCTATAATGGCTTATAGTGTTAAATATTCATCTACATTCTATGGTCCATTTAGAGCAGCAGCTAATTCAGCTCCAACATTTGGAGATAGAAAAACATATCAAATGGACCCTGCAAATAGTAATGAAGCATTGATAGAAGCTGAATTAGATATATTAGAAGGTGCAGATATATTAATGGTTAAGCCAGCTATGTCTTATCTAGATATAATAAGAAGGGTAAAGGATAATTATAATTTACCACTTGCAGCTTATAATGTTAGTGGTGAATATGCAATGCTTAAATCAGCAATAAAAAATGGAATATTAAGTGAAGGTGCTATATATGAATCAATCCTATCTATAAAAAGAGCAGGAGCTGACATAATAATAACTTATTTTGCTAAAGATTTAGCAAAAATGATAAAAGGTAATATGTAATTTAAAAAATGGGTAACCTTCGTTACCCGTTTTTTAAATTATGATAAATAAGAAGGAGTATAAATTGATGTTATATCCAATTAATTTAGAATTACAAGATATAGAAATAACTATAATAGGTGGTGGGGATGTAGCTTATAGAAAGTGTAAAAATTTTTTGGATTTTAATAAACATATAAAAGTAGTATCCAATAAGTTTATAGATGAATTTAGTGAGCTAGAAGATAAAATAGAAATAATAGAAGATATATATAAAGAAGAATATATAAAAAATAGTTTTATAGTAGTAGCAGCAACTAATAATAAGGAAATAAATAAAAATATAGGAATATATTGCAGAAATAACGGTAAACTAGTTAATGTAGTTGATGATATAAAATTATCTAATTATACAGTACCTTCATATATAAAACGAGGAGATTTATTACTTAGTATATCTACTGGAGGCAAAAGTCCATCACTATCAGCTAAAATAAAAAAAGAATTGGGTAAAATGTATGATGATAGTTATGAAGAATACATAAATCTTTTAGGAATAGCTAGAGTAAATATTATAAAAAAATATGAAAATATTTCGGAAAGAAAAAATATACTCAATGAGTTGATAAATCTTACTTTAGATGAACTTAAAGAAACTATTAAAGATTAATAAATAAAAAAACAAAAAAACTTTCAAAAAAGTATTGACGATATTAATTTAAAATGATATAGTTATACTTGTCCTTAAGACGAGGGCAAACAACAAGAAATAAAACACAAAT
>JAVXLU010000021.1:0-25021 GCA_036646635.1 Romboutsia sp. | reverse complement strand
TGAAAAATAGATATTTATGTACATATATAGATTGTATAAATTTAATATATCCAAAAGGCTATAAATTGAATAATTATAAAGTAGTGGGTTTAAGTGATAAAATTTTAAGTTTTAGTAAAATACAGTTTCAAGAAGTATTAGAAACATTAAATGAAAATCAAAAAAAAGTAATTGATTTAATTTGTGATAATAAAGGAAAAATTAAAGTTGAAAAATTAAAAGATATTAAAAATATAAATAGTATACGAGATAGAATGAGCAAGAAAAATTTAGTTAAACTAAATTGGGAGTATAAAGATCATAAAAATGAAAAAAAAATATGCTATATATCATTAGCACTTGATAAAAATAAAATTGATGAATTTATTAAGATAAATAAAATAAACTTAGGAAGTAAACAAAAGGAAATAATTAATTTTCTAAAGAATAATGATAATGTAGAAATAAATGATTTGATGGGATTATTAAAATCATCAAAACAAAGTGTAAATTCTTTAAATGAAAAAAAACTAATTACATTAAATATACAAGATTATTATAGAAATACAAATGAAATTTATAAATCTATTAATAAAGATATAAAACTTAATGAAGAACAAGAATATGCAATACAAAAAGTAGTATCAGAGATGTTTTATGAAAATAAAAAACCATATATATTAAAAGGTGTTACTGGTAGCGGTAAAACAGAGGTTTATATGGAAATTATAGATTATGCACTTGCTCAAGGTTTAGACAGTATAGTACTAGTTCCTGAAATAGCACTTACGCCACAAACAATATCTAGATTTAAAAATAGATTTGGAGATATTGTAGGTGTATTTCATAGTCAGCTATCAGAAGGTCAAAAACATGATGTATATAAGGCTATAAAATCTGGAAAAGTAAGAATCTTAATAGGTGCAAGATCAGCGCTATTTGCTCCATTTAATAGTTTAGGAGTGATAATAATAGATGAATTCCATGAAACATCATATAAATCAGAAAAGAACCCTAAATTTAGTGCAATAGAAGTAGCTAGATATATGGCTATGAAAAATGATGTATCTTTAGTTTTGGGTTCTGCAACACCATCAGTAGAAGAATATTATAAAGCTAAAAATAAAGAATATGAACTTATTGAAATAAAGCAAAGAGCAAACAAAAAACCACTTCCTAAAATTGAAGTTGTAGATATGAAAATAGAACTTAATAATGGAAATAAAAGTATTTTTAGCGTTAGATTACAGGATGAAATATATAAAGCAATTAAAAATGATAGTCAAGTAATATTATTTTTAAACAGAAGAGGATATGCAAGCTTTGTGTCTTGTAGAAAATGTGGGTATGTATTTCAATGTGAAAATTGTGATATATCACTTACTTATCATAAAAAAAGCAATAGTGGAAGATGTCATTATTGTGGATATGAAAAAGATATTCCTAAGGAGTGTCCAAAGTGTAGTAGTAAATATATAAAACCTTTTGGAATAGGAACTCAGAAAATAGAAGAGGAACTAAAAAGCATATTTACAGAAGCTAAAGTTCTTAGAATGGATAAAGATACTACTTCTAAGAAAGGTTCTTTAGAAGAGATTTTAAATAAATTTAAAAATAAAGAAGCAGATATATTGATAGGAACACAAATGTTAAGTAAAGGTTTAGACTTTGATAATGTCACATTAGTAGGAATTTTATCTGCAGATATGATTTTAAATTTTCCGGACTTTAAAAGTTTTGAAACTACATTTCAGTTAGTAACGCAAGTTTCAGGAAGGGCTGGAAGATCGGATAAAGAAGGAAATGTAATACTTCAAACTTATGATACTGACCATTATGCAATAAGAAGGGCTATAAATTATGATTTTGAAGGTTTCTATAATGATGAAATAAAAATTAGAAATGTTTTTGGATATGCACCATTTAATAATATGATAAGTGTTGTTATAAGTGGAGAAAATGAAAAGTTAGTAAAGCAAAATGCTCAAAATATGTATGATTCAATTATTTATCTACTTAAAAATAGGGGTATAAATAACTCTGATTTTATATTAGGTCCAAATCCTTGTTCGATATCTAAAATAAATCAAAATTATAGATGGCAGATATTATTTAAGGATGATAATATTGAAATTAATTTATTAAAGGGTATAATAAAATATATATGTATAACTAAAAGAGATACGGTATTTAATAAAGAGATTAATGTATCAATAGATATTAATCCAAACAATGTACTATAAATTTAGGAGGATAAGCAAAATGGCAATAAGACAAATAGTTCAAATTGGAGAACCTGTACTTAGAAAAAAATCAAAGAAGGTAGAAAAAATAGATGAAAAGATAATACAGTTGTTAGATGATATGGCTGATACAATGTATGAAGCAGATGGTGTTGGTCTTGCAGCACCCCAAGTTGGAATACTTAAAAGAGTTGTAGTTATAGATGTTGGAGATGGAATAATAGAACTTATAAATCCTGAAATAATATCAACATCTGGAGAACAAATAGATGATGAAGGTTGCTTAAGTGTTGTAGGAGAAAGTGGTAAAGTGAAAAGACCTTACGTTGTAAAGGTAAGAGCACTTGATAGAAAAGGTAGATTGTTTGAAATGCAAGGTGAAGAACTTTTAGCTAGAGCGTTCTGTCATGAAATAGATCATTTAGAAGGAATATTATTCGTTGATAAAATAGGAAAGTAGTAGGTGTTAGTTTAATGAAAATAGTATTTATGGGAACGCCAGATATTGCAGTTGGGTGTCTACAAAAAATAATAGATGAAAAGCATGAAATTATAGGTGTAGTTACACAACCAGATAAACCGGTTGGAAGAGGTAAAAAATTAGGTATGCCACCTGTAAAAGAACTTGCATTAAAACATAATTTAGATGTATATCAGCCGGCTAAAGCTAGAGATGAAGAATTTGTTAATATATTAAAAGAATTAAATCCAGAATTAATAATAGTGGTTGCATTTGGACAAATATTACCAAAGTCAATTTTAGATATTCCAAAATTAGGTTGTGTAAATGTTCACGTTTCATTACTACCGAAATATAGAGGAGCAGCTCCGATAAATTGGGTAATAATAAATGGAGAAGAAAAAACTGGTGTAACAACTATGTATATGGATGAAGGATTAGATACTGGAGATATGATATTAAAGACAGAATTTAGTCTTGATAATGAAATAACAGCAGGAGAACTTCATGATCAAATGATGGAAATAGGAGCGCAAACTTTAAAAGAAACTATAGATTTAATAGAAAAAGGATGTGCACCAAGAAAAGTTCAAAATCATGATGAATTTACTTATGCTCCTATGATGAATAAATCATTAGGCAACATAAATTGGAATAAGAACGCTAGAGAAATTCATAACCTTGTAAGAGGAGTTAATCCTTGGCCAAGTGCATATACAACTTATAACAATGCTACTATGAAAGTTTGGAAAACCGAAGTTCTAAGTGAAGATAGTGATAAAATGCCAGGAAGTATAATTAAAGTAGATAAAGATGGTATAAGAGTTGCTACATCTTGTAATGTACTTTTAATAAAAGAAATTCAAATATCAGGCAAGAAAAGAGTTTTAGTATCAGAATATATAAAAGGAAATAGTATAGAAACTGATATAGTTTTAGGTTAGGTGGAAAACTTATGGACTCAAAAAAGTATATGACTACTATAAGTATATTATTAGCACTACTTATAGCTGGGGGAATTGTTATAAACATTTTTATATATAATTTAACACAGATATTTTCTATGTTAATAAATATTATGGTTATAGTGCTAGTAGGTATGATAATATTTTCAATAATTATCACACATGACGTTATAAAAGATAAAAAAGTTAGTCCACAATTTATGAAGACAAATTTTAATATAGTGAGTGTATTATTTCCTATAATTATATTTATAGGTGATATTATAGGAATACAAAAAAATGAGCTAAGAAAAGTGTTTGTTAAGCTTAATAATAATTATATATATAGTAATAAATATAATTTAAAGAGTAACGAAATACTTATACTTATACCTCATTGCATACAAAGAAATACTTGTAAATTAAAAGTAACAACTAAAATAGAAACTTGTGCAAGATGTGGGTTATGTAATATAGGAGATTTAGTTAAATTAAAAGAAAAAACTAATGTAAATATATTTGTAGCTACAGGAGGAACTTTAGCTAGGAAAATTATACTAGAAAATAAACCTAAAGCAGTTATAGCTGTAGCTTGTGAGAGAGATTTAGCTTCAGGAGTACAAGATATTAAAAATATACCTGTACTAGGGGTATTCAATAAAAGGCCTAATGGACCTTGTATAGATACAACTATAGATATAAATGAAGTTAAAAAAGCTATAAATTTCTTTATGAATAAAGGAATTATAAATTAATAGATATATTAAATTATATTGAAGGAGAGTGTTATAAATGCCTGGATATTATGGTGGATATGGTTTTGGATTTGATCCTACGATGGTAATATTAATACCAGCGATATTATTTACTGTTTATGCTCAATTTAAAGTAAGTTCAACTACAAGTAAATATTTAAGAGTTAATACTCAAAGAGGATTTACAGGAGAGCAAGTCGCAAGAAAGATATTAGATAGCAATGGTTTGTATAATGTAACTATAGAGATGGTTAGAGGTAATTTAAGTGACCACTATGATCCAAGAAAAAATGTAGTACGATTATCACAAGATATATATTATGGAACATCAATAACATCAGTTTCAGTTGCAGCCCATGAATGTGGCCATGCAATTCAGCATGCAAAAGGATATGTAGCTCTTAATTTAAGAAGTGCATTAGTTCCAGTGGTAAATTTTTCATCAAATATATCGTGGGTTTTAATAGCATTAGGGTTTATTATACCTACAATGGGTGGATTTTTAAAGTTAGGAATACTACTTTTCTCGGCATCAGTATTATTCCAATTAGTTACTTTACCAGTAGAATTTAATGCATCAAATAGAGCAGTAGTTCAACTTGCTAACTTAGGGCTTGTTGAGGGGAAAGAAGTAAGACAAAGTAGACAAGTGCTTACAGCAGCAGCACTTACATATGTAGCAGCAGCATTAACATCAGTACTTCAATTACTAAGATTAGTAGCAATAGCAGATCGAAATAATGATTAAAGGAGATTGTCCTAGTATTTCTAGGACTTTTTCTATGTAAGTAAGAGGAATTTTAAATAAACTTAAGGAGAAATTTAATATGAAAGCAAGAGAAATAGCATTTAAGATACTTTGTGATATAGAAGATAATAATAATTATTCTAATATTGCAATAAATAAACATTTTAAAAATTTAGATATAGCTAATCAAGATAGAGGGCTTGCCACAGAGTTAGTATATGGTGTAGTAGAAAATAAATATTATTTAGACTATATTATAGATAAACTTTCAAAGATAAAGACGCAAAAATTATCAACTTATGTTAAAATATTGCTAAGGATGGGAATTTATCAAATTGCTTTCTTAGATAGTATATTAGATTATGCTGCAGTTAATGAAACTGTAAATTTAGTTAAAAAATATGATAATAGATCAGCAGGGTTTGTAAATGCGATTCTTAGAAATATAATAAGGAATAAAGAAGAAATGTTAAAAGTAGATATAGAAAGTAAAATAATGTATTTATCTACAAAATATTCTTATAGTCCTTGGATGATAAAAGATTGGATTAAGAATTTTGGAGAAGAGTTTACAGAAGATTTATTAGAAGCAAATAATGAAAAACCAAAGATGTATTTAAGGACAAATACATTAAAAATAACTAGAGAAGAACTTATAAAAAAATTAGAAGAAATTGAGATAAAAGCCTTTAAAGTTTGTACAGTAGAAGAAGCTATAAGAGTTGAAAATCTTAAAAATATAGAAAATAATGATTTATTTAAAGAAGGATTATTTACAATACAAGATATAAGTTCTATGATAGTTGGAAAAGTAATAAATCCTAAAGAGAATTCTTTAGTATTAGATGTATGTAGTGCACCAGGAGGTAAGTCTACTCATTTAGCAACTCTTATGAATAATACGGGTAAAGTTGTGGCTAGGGATATTTTTGAACATAAATTAAAACTTATAGAAAATACAGTTAATAGATTAGGGCTTACAAATGTAGAAATTGAAAGTTTTGATGCATCAAAACTTGATAATAATAGTATAGATAAATTTGATTATGTATTAGCTGATGTACCTTGTTCTGGTTTGGGTATAATAAAAAGAAAACCAGAAATAAAGTATAAAACAAAAGCTGAACTTAAGGATTTACCATCAATACAAAAAATAATATTAGAGAATTCATCAAAGTATGTTAAAGTTGGAGGAATCTTACTATATAGCACTTGTACTATACAAGATATTGAAAATATTAATGTAATAAATGAGTTTCTTAATAATAATACAGATTTTGAATTGGAAAATATTAATGAAATAAATATAGATTTAGATAATCAAGATAAAGGATATTTAAAAATATATCCAAATATTCATTGTATGGATGGTTTCTTTATAGCAAAATTAAAGAAAGTAAGGTAATGGTAATATGAATCAGAATAAAGTAGCATTAAAAAACTTTACAGAATTAGAAATGAAAGAATTTATGAAAACAATAGGTGAAAAACCTTTTAGAGGTAGTCAAATTTTTTCATGGTTGTATAAAGGAGCTAAAACCTTTGAGGATATGAATAATATTCCTAAAAATTTAAGAGAAAAACTTGAAGATGTATCTTATATTGGCAATATAGAGATTGAATTAAAATTAGAATCTAAAGTGGATAAAACAAAAAAATATTTATTTTTATTAAATGATGGAAATATAATAGAAACTGTAATGATGGATTACGAAGATAGAGTTACAGTGTGTATTTCAAACCAAGTAGGATGCAGAATGGGATGTGTATTTTGTGCATCTACAATAGATGGGTTATTAAGAAACTTAGAACCTTGGGAAATATTAGATCAAATACTAAAAATACAGGAAGATATTGGAAAAAGAGTATCGAATCTTGTTTTAATGGGAAGTGGAGAGCCATTAGATAACTTTGAAAATACAAAACAATTTTTAAAGATAATTAATGATGAAAATGGCCTTAATATTGGATATAGACATATAACCTTATCAACTTGTGGAATAGCACCAAAAATGAGAGAATTAGCAGATTTAGGTTTACCTATAAACTTAGCTTTATCACTACATTCTCCTTATGATGAAAAAAGAGTGGAAATTATGCCGGTTGCAAAAGCATATTCAATAAAAGATATATTGGATGCGTGTAGATATTATATACAAAAAACTAACAGAAGAGTAACATTTGAGTACTCATTGATAAAAGGAGTTAATGACTCAGAAAAAGAAGCATTAGCTATTGCAAAACTACTAAAGGGAATGTTATGCCATGTTAACCTAATACCAATAAATACAGTAGAAGAAAGAGACTTTGAAAGACCAGATAAAACTTATATTTATAAGTTTAGAGATATCTTAGAAAAAAATAAAATACCAGCTACAGTTAGAATATCTATGGGATCTGATATAGGTGGAGCTTGTGGACAACTGAGGAGAAAACATAAGTAGCTTTAAGGGGGAAATCGTATGATTTATAGTTGTGCCTCTCATATAGGAAAAGTGAGAAAAAACAATGAGGATTACTGTAGGGGGGAAATTATAGATACAGATTATGGATCTATAGGAATATTTGCTTTAGCTGATGGAATGGGTGGTCATAAAAAAGGTGAAGTTGCAAGTAAATTAGCAGTAGAAAATATAATATGTTTTTTAAAAGAGAATTTATTGCAAAGTACAAACATAAAAATAGATTATGTTGATGATATAATTAAGCAAGCTTATAATAATGTGAATTTCATTATACACGAAAAATCAAATGTAGATATTGAATACGAAGGAATGGGAACAACATTGACAACTGCAATATTATATAAAAACAATTTATATGTTGCTAATGTAGGAGATAGCAGGTGCTATTTATTAAATGACAATAACCTTACTCAAGTAACGAAAGATCACTCAGTAGTACAAGAGCTTGTAGAAGCAAGGATTATTACAAAAGAACAAGCTAAAAGTGATCCTCGTAGAAATCGTATAACTAGAGCAATAGGTACAGATGAACTAGTTATAGTAGATATATTTAAGTATAAAATAGATAGAGGGGATAAAATATTGCTTTCTACAGATGGGCTAACTGGATGTGTAGATGATTTAATAATAAAAGATACAATAATTAAAAATATAAATATAATGATTTTAACTGAAGAGTTAATAAATATAGCTAATGATATTTCTGGAAAAGATAATATTTCAGTGATATTAATAGAAGATAAATAGGACGGTGACAAAGTGGGAGAAACTGTTTTAGGAAACAGATATGAAATCATCAGAAAAATTGGTGATGGAGGTATGGCCTTTGTATATGAAGCTAAAGACAGACTATTAAATAGAACAGTAGCTGTTAAAGTACTTAGGCCTGAATTTGTAGATGATGAAGAGTTTTTAGGTAAATTTAAAAGAGAAGCAGAAGCAGTAGCGAGTCTTTCGCATCCTAATATAGTTAATGTATATGATGTAGGTGCAGATGGCAAAGTTCATTATATTGTAATGGAATTTATTGATGGTCAAAATTTAAAAGAAATAATAAAAAATGAAGGAACATTAGATGAATATACTGCTCTAGATATAACTAAGCAAATAGCGATGGCTCTTAGTGCAGCACATAAAAAGGGTATTATACATAGAGATATAAAACCTCACAATATACTTATATCTAATGAAGGAAGGATAGTTAAAGTAGCTGATTTTGGTATAGCAAAAGCAGTTTCTAATTCTACTATGACAAATATTGGTAGCATAATAGGATCAGTACATTATTTTTCTCCAGAACAGGCAAAAGGGAAATTTGTAACTAATAATGCAGACCTTTACTCTTTAGGAATAGTTTTATATGAAATGTTAATAGGTAAAGTTCCTTTTAGAGGGGATAGCCCTATATCCATAGCATTACAACATATAAATGATGATATAGAGTTTACATCTGATGAAAAAGTGAATATACCTCAAAGTGTAAGAACTATTATAAAAAAAATGACAGAAAAATCAAGTTCAGATAGATATCAAAGTGCAGAAGAACTGATAGAAGATATAGACTATATAGAAAAAAATATAGACTTAGACTTTATCAAAGAATATGATAATTATGCAACTCAAAAAATTGATGAAAAAGATATTCAAAAATCTATTAATCCTAAAATTGAACAGGTAGAGTTTGAGGAAGGATATGACGATAATTTTGAAGAATATGAAAAACCAAGAAGTAGAAAAGAAGCTAAAAAAATAAAAAGAGAGGAAAAGGAAGATAGTCCTAAAACTACAAAAAAACTTAAAATAATAGCAGCAGTTCTAATTATGATTTTAGCAGCGCAAGCATTTGCATTCTTAAAGTTTTTTGTATTTAATTCTAATAGTGGTGAACTTAAAAAAGTACCAAATCTTCAAAATATGCATTTAGATGATGCCCAAAGAGAATTATATAAATTAGATTTAAAAGTAGCAGTAAGAGATCAGTATGACCCTGATGTAGAAAAAGGATACGTAATATCCCAAATGCCATTAGCAGGAGTTGATGTTAAAGAGGGAGATACAGTAACTATTGTATATAGTAAAGGCCATAAAAATGCAGAGGTTCCAAATGTAGTAGGTTCTACATTAGGAGAGGCTAAAAATATATTAAAAGATAATAAGTTAGAGCTAGGTAAGATTAGTTATGAGTATAATGAAAGATTTGAAGAAGGAATTGTTTTAAGACAAAGTCCGAAATCAGGAACTGGAACTATTGAAGAAGGATACAAAATAGACGTAGTAGTAAGTAGAGGTCCAGAAGAAGTTAAGCCTGAAGTAGAAGATAATACTATTAAAGAAGAAGAAGAAGAAGTAAATCCAGTACCACCAACTACAAATAAACCTAATCCAGGTGGAGGCAGTAGTAGTGGATCAAACAATTCAGAATCTGGAGGAAGTGGTAGTGGATCAAGTAATCCAGGGTCTGGAGGGAGTAACTCAGGAAATGAAGGTAATACTGGAGGAGATAGCGGTTCGGGGGATAGTGAACCAGGAGGTGGAGATAATTCTACGCCACCATTAGATGTATTACCAGAAGTACAAGAATAGATTATAAAAGCTCAACTTTAAAAAGTTGGGCTTTTTATAATATATTATTGATAATGAAAATAAATCATAATAAAATTAAACTTATTATGATATTATATAAAAATAGGATACAATAGATATATTAGTTAAAATTTAAGGAGGAAGTAAATGATAAATGGAAAAATTATAAAAGGAATAGGGGGATTTTACTACGTAGATACAGAAGATGGACTTTATGAATGTAGAGCTAGAGGTATATTTAGAAAACAGAAAATAACACCTTTAGTTGGAGATAGAGTTAGTATAAGTGTAGTTGATGAAGATAATAAAAAAGGTGTAGTTGAAGAAATATATAAAAGAGATACAGAACTTGTAAGACCGCCTATAGCTAATGTAGATAAAGCACTTATAGTATTCGCTGTAAAAAATCCTAAACCAAACTTATCCTTATTAGATAGATTTATAGTATTAGCCGAAAAAGAAAATTTAGAAATAGTTATAGTTCTTACAAAGGCAGACTTAGATGATGATGATATACTAGAAGAATTACAAAGTATATACGAATTAAGTGGATATAAAGTAATACCAGTAAGCAATAAAACAAAATTAAATATAGAAAAAATAAAAGAAGAACTAAGAGGTAATGTAGTTGTATTTGCAGGGCCATCTGGGGTTGGTAAATCGAGTTTATTAAATGAAATAGACAGTAATTTTAAATTACAGACTGGTGAAGTCAGTGATAAAATAAAAAGAGGTAAGCATACAACTCGTCATGCTGAACTTTTAAAATTAGATTGTGGAGCAATGGTAGCAGATACTCCTGGATTTAGTTCATTAACATTAGATGATATAAGTGAAACTGAGCTTAAAGATTATTTTATAGAATTTGATGAATTTAATGAATGTAGATTTGGATCAAGATGTATACATGAAAAAGAGCCTAGTTGTGCAATTAAAGAGGCTGTTGAAAAAGGAGAAATATCTAAAAAAAGATATGATAGTTATATACAATTATTAAATGAAATAAGACAAGGTAAAAGGAGATATTAAAATGATTAAATTAGCACCATCTATATTATCAGCAGACTTTGCTAGATTATTAGAAGACGTAAAAAAAGTAGAAAATGCAGGTTGTGAGTACTTGCATATTGATGTAATGGATGGAAATTTTGTACCAAATATTACTTTAGGGCCAGCAATTGTAAAATCTTTAAGAAATGATGTAGATATGGTATTTGATGCACATCTTATGATAGAAAACCCAGATATGTATATAAAAGATTTTGTAGATGCAGGATGCGATTTAATAGTTGTACATCAAGAAGCATGTAAACATTTACATAGAAGTATACAAAATATAAAATCATATGGAATTAAAGCTGGAGTTGCACTAAATCCTGCAACATCTATAGAAACGATAAAGCATATTTTAGAAGATATAGATATGGTGCTTATAATGACTGTTAATCCAGGGTTTGGAGGGCAATCATTCATAGAAAGTATGATACCTAAAATAGAAGAATTAAAAGCATTAATAGATATCAAAAATCTAAATGTAGACATACAGGTTGATGGTGGTATAAAGCCTAGTAATGTAGCTAAAGTAGTTAAAGCAGGTGCTAATATAATAGTTGCAGGTTCAGCGATATTTAATAATGAAGATATACCTACTACAGTTAAATTATTTAGAGAAAATGCATCTAAATAGGAGATAATATGAAAATTTGTATTATTTTAAATGGAGAAATAACAGACTATAAAAGTATAAAACAGACTATAGTTAACAATAATTATGATTATATAATATGTGCAGATGGAGGGGCTAATCATGCTTATAATATGGGAATAATACCAAGTTATATAATAGGTGATTTAGACTCTATATGTAATGATACAGTAGAATATTATAAAAATTATGGTGTTAAATTTGAAGAATTTCCATCTAAGAAAAATGAAACTGACACAGAGTTATGTATTTATTTAGCAAACCAACTAGATGCAAGTAATATTGATTTTTTTGGAGCGTTAGGTGGAAGGGTAGACCATATGCTTGTAAATATTAATTTACTTTTTTATGTTAGAAGCATGAATATACAAACTAAGATAATATCTGATAAAGAAGATATTTATATAGCCATAGATGAAGAAGTACTTATAAATGGAAACAAGGGAGATATAGTCTCTATTATACCTATAAAAAGTGATGCTGTTGGTGTTACACTTAAAGACTTAGAATATCCTTTAAATGATTATAATATGAAATATTCACTTTCATTAGGAATGTCTAATATTATGATTAAATCAATATGTAGTATAAATGTTAAAAAAGGAAGTTTACTTATAATAAAGAATAAACAAAAAAGATGACTAATATGTCATCTTTTTTGTTTATTCTTTATTATAACAAGAGTTAATGTAATATCATTGGCTATATGGGCGAAGGGAATTTTATTATAAATTAAAAATAATAAAGGATAAATGTATAGTTAGTCATATAAATATATTTATAAGGTTATAAAAATGGAGGTATAATATGGAAAGTAAAAATGTAGTTATATATAAATCAAAATATGGAACAACGAAACGTTATGCAGGATGGATAGCGATTAAATTAGGAGCAGATTTATATGAACTTTCAGATATACGAGTTAAAGACTTAAATAATTACGATACTATAATATATGGTGGGTATTTATATGCTAGTAAAATAAAAGGAATAAACTTTATAATTAATAATTATAAAAATATTTCAAATAAAAACATTATAATATATACTGTTGGAATGGAATCAGATAGTGAGAAGTGTAGGAGAAAAATAATTGAAAATAATTTTGATAAAGAAATAATAGATAAAGTTAGTTTATTTCACTTTAAAGGAGCGTTTAATTATAAAGAATTAAGTATAATGGATAAGGTTATGATGAATTTTATGAAAAAGAATATAGAATCTAAATCGAAAAGAGATTTAACTGATGATGATAAAGATTTATTAAAAGGATTTGAAAAAGGAATAGATTTATCAGATAAAAAATATATTAATAACTTGATAGATTATATTTATACAGAAAATGAAAAAAATAATATTTAATTTTAGGGGGTGTACTTTACACTCCTTTAATATTTTAAAAATTAAATTAAATATTTTTATGTTTAAAAAGTAGGACAGGTCTAAATTTATAATATTTTGCATAAATTTAACTATATAACTTTACTAATATATTGGGAAGATATAGGGGGTCTTATGAGAAATCAATCGAAGGGTTTATTAGGTATTATATGTTTGGCTACGGGATCTGCTGTAATATTATCAATGATATTACCTAATTGGATATGGACAGCACTTACAGCATTTGTTCTTATTGGATGTGGAGCACTATTATTTTTATATTAATTTTAAAATATAGAAAATAGGAATTATAAATAAAAATATTAGGAATAATTAACAAAAAGAAGAAAAAATTATCTAAGAAAGAAATATTTAATAAGAAAAATAAAATTTTAGGAGGAATTAATTATGAAAATGGTAACAATAAAACTACCTAAGTGGATATCAAGTATTGTTTTGAGATTTATGAAAACTGATAAGAAAAGTTAGAAAACAAAAAAGCCTACTAAATTTAGTAGGCTTTTAAAGAGTTATTAAGCTCTTGCAACTTTACCAGAACGTAAACATCTAGTACAAACTTTGACTCTCTTAGGAGTACCATCTATTATAGCTCTAACGCTTCTTAAGTTCGCTGACCACGTTCTTCTACTGTGTCTATTTGAATGTGATACTTGGTTTCCAGCAACCTTCCCTTTACCACATACGCTACATATTTTTGCCATTTTGTACACCTCCTTGAAATGATAACTATTTAAAGACTAAAAACATATTTATATTAACATAAATATTTAAAACGTGCAATAGAAATATATATTTGTTCTACACATATTGAAGAATTTGTCGTTATCATATAAAATTATATATATAGTTTTGTATAAAGTAAATATTAAAAAAAGAAATACTAAAAATTTATTTTTCTAATTTATACAAGATTTTACAAAAATATTTTCAAAATTAATCTGGACAGGTTTAAATTATACCATATTTATAGTATTATAGGATATATAAATTTATATAATATAAAAAAGTATTATATAAAAGCTTATATTTTAAGTGTTTTTTATAGTATAAATATAAAAATTATATTTATAATAGCGATAAACTTAAATATAATTCTCTATATTTTATAAAAAATAGAAAGTTTTAATATATTTTGAGCAAAATAAAATTAAATAAAAATGAACTTTAGGGGGTCAACCATGAGTGCAAAAGTAATGAATCAATATGGATGTATAGAAATAGATAAACAAGTTATATCACAAATAGCTTATAGGGCTGCTATGGAGAGTTATGGTTTAGTAGGTTTATCATATAAATCTAAGGGTATTGTAGAATTATTAAAAGGTGAAAATGCTTTTAAAGGTGTTTTAGTAGAAGAACTTGATAATACAATAGCAATAGAACTTTATGTTATACTACAATACGGAACGAATATATCCACTGTTGCAAATAATATAATTGATAGAGTGAAATATACAATTGAAAATATGACAGCTATAAAAGTAAGCAAAATAGACATTAACGTACAAGGAATTAGAGTTAAGTAATTAGGAGGAAAAAGATGATTCAATATATAGACGGTAAAAACTTAAGAGAAATGTTTGTATCAGGTGCAAATAATCTTCAAAATCATAAAGATTTAGTTGATAAACTAAATGTATTCCCAGTTCCAGATGGAGATACAGGAACTAATATGTCACTTACTATATCTTATGCAATGAAAGAATTATCAAAGATAGAAAATGATAATATAACAGAAATAGGCAAGTCATTATCAAAAGGTTCTTTAATGGGTGCAAGAGGAAACTCTGGTGTTATATTATCACAGATAATAAGAGGGTTTGCAAAATCAATAGAAGGTAAAGATAAAATATCTACTGAAGATTTGGCAAAAGCTCTTAAAAGTGGTTCTGATACAGCGTATAAAGCTGTTATAAAACCAATAGAAGGTACAATACTTACCGTAGTTAGAGAAAGTGGAGAATTTGCTATAAAATCTTATAAAAAAGAAAATGATATACTTAAATTTTTAGAGATGATTATAAAAGAAGCAAACGCATCACTTGATAAAACACCAGAACTTTTAAAAGCTTTAAAAGAAGCCGGAGTTGTTGACTCAGGAGGAAAAGGTCTAGTTCTTATATATGAAGGTATGTATGCTGCATTAAAAGGTAATCCTATAGGAATGAGAGACTTTAGTTCAAACAATGTACAAACTATAAATACATCATTAAGCACCATGAATACTGAAGATATAGAATTTGGTTATTGTACAGAATTTATATTAGAAAGTAATAAAATAGATGATAGTGAAATAAGAGATATGATGCTAAAGTATGGAGATAGCTTAGCTGTTGTTGGAGATGAAGGTGTAATAAAGGTTCATATTCACACGAATGATCCAGGATTAGTACTTCAAGATGCTATAAAGTATGGACAATTATTAACTATAAAAATAGAAAATATGAGAGTTCAACATGAAAATATACTATCAGATTCACGATATGAAACAGCTTCTTCAGTTGAAGAAAAAGATTTTGGATTTATAGCTACATCTATGGGTGAAGGACTTGCAAAAATATTTAAAGACTTCGGAGTAGATCACATAATAGAAGGTGGTCAAACTATGAATCCAAGTACTGAAGATTTTATAAAAGCAATAAATACCATAAATTCTAAGAATATATTTATATTCCCAAACAATAGTAATATAATAATGGCTGCAAATCAAGCTAAAGAAATAAGCGAAAAAAATATAGTAGTTATACCAACTAAAAATACACCTCAAGGATTTACAGCTTTAGTAAACTTTAATGGTGATGCAAGCGTTGAAGAAAATGAACAAGCTATGATGGATTCGTTAGGATTAGTTAAATCAGGTCAAGTTACCTATGCTGTTAGAGATACAGTTATGAATGATATTGAAGTTAAAGAAGGTAATATAATAGGGATAGCAGAAAGTAAATTATTATCTGCAGGTGAAAAAGTAGATGAAATAACTACAAACCTTATTGAAAAGTTAGTAGATGAAGATAGTGCAATAGTAACTTTATTCTACGGAGAAGATGTAAATGAAGATAATGCAAATGAACTTCGTGATGCATTAGAAGCAAAGTTTGAAGATATAGATGTAGAGTTATACTATGGAGGACAGCCTCTTTATTATTACTTAGTTTCAGTTGAATAATGATTTTAAAGTCCTGTATAATCGTATTACTTTATAAAAGTGATTATACAGGACTTTTATTTAATAGGTGATAGATATGGAAGATTTAAAAAAAGGAGTACAGTATGTTAAGGGTATTGGCCCTAAAAGAGCACAAAAACTTAATAAATTAGGTATATATACATTAAAAGATTTAGTATTTTATTTTCCAAGACAATTTGAAGATAGAAATAACTTAAAAAAAATAATCCAACTAGAAAATGAAGAAAAGGCGACTATAAAAGTTGTAATAGTAGGTATAAGTACATCTAGTCCTAGAAAAGGTATGACTATAACTAAAGTTGATGTAAGGGATGAGACTGGATATGCTAAGTTGGTATTTTTTAATCAAGATTATATAAAAAATACTTTTAAAGCAGGAGATACAATATTAGTTTTTGGAAAAATAAAAAAAGAGTTTAGGACGATAGAATTAAGTTGTTGTGAAGTGGAATATCTTACAAATTCTCCTAAAAGTACTTGTAAGGTTATGCCGATATATTCTCTTACATATGGTGTAACAAATAAAGAAATTATAAGCATATTAAAAAATATTCTCAGTGATAAGGAATTAAAAATAAAAGAATATTTACCTCAAAGGATAATTGAAAAGTACAAATTATGTAGCATAGATTATGCTGTAAGAAATATTCATGCTCCAAGTAGCAAGGAAGCGTTAAAAGTATCACTTTATAGAATTATATTCGAAGAATTTTTAATTTTACAATTAGGATTGTTTATATTTAAAAATGGGGCAAATGAATTAGGTGGTATAAATTTTAATAAAACTGAAAAATTAGATGATATACTAAACTCACTTCCATTTAAATTAACAGGAGCTCAAAATAGAGCGCTAAATGAAATTATAGAAGATATGCAATCTAATAAAGTTATGAATAGATTAGTTCAAGGTGATGTTGGTTCAGGAAAAACAGTAGTAGCCTTATTAGCTCTTTCTGATTGCGTTTTAAATGGGTATCAAGGTGCCTTAATGGCTCCTACTGAAATACTTGCAGAACAGCATTATGTTTCTCTTACAGAGACATTATCAGAATTTGAAATAAAAGTAGAATTATTGGTAGGTAGTCTTACTAAAAAACAAAAAGAAAAGGTATTAGAAAAAGTTAAAAATAATGAAGTTGATATATTAATTGGAACGCATGCTTTAATAGAAGATAAAGTAGAGTTTAATAAGTTAGGATTAGTAATAACAGATGAACAACATAGATTTGGTGTTAGGCAGAGGAATAAACTTTCTTCAAAAGGAGAAAATCCAGATATACTTGTAATGACAGCAACGCCTATTCCTAGAACATTAGCACTTATACTCTATGGAGATTTAGATATTTCTATAATAGATGAGCTTCCACCAGGAAGACAACCTATAGAAACTATAGCTCTAGATAAAAGCAAAAGAGATAAAGCTTATAACTCTCTAGTTAGAATGGAAGTTGAAAAGGGTAGACAAGTCTATATTGTATGCCCTTTGGTAGAAGAAAGTGAAGCAATAGAAGCAAAAGCAGCAGTAGAACTTGTTGAAGAATTAAAATTAGAATATTTTACTGACTTAAGAGTAGGACTCCTACATGGTAAAATGAAATCTAGTGAAAAAGAATCAATAATGAAAAGTTTTAAAAATAAAGAAATAGATATACTGGTATCGACAACTGTTATTGAAGTAGGAGTAAATGTTCCCAATGCAACTTTAATGATAATAGAAAATGCAGAACGTTTTGGTCTAGCTCAACTTCACCAACTTAGAGGTCGTGTGGGTAGGGGGGAGCATAAGTCATACTGTGTTTTGATATATGCTTCAAAGTCAGAAGTTTGTAAACAAAGAATGTCAATTATGGAAGAAACCAATGATGGATTTAAGATTTCAGAAAAAGATTTAGAAATAAGAGGTCCTGGTGAATTTTTTGGTACAAGGCAACATGGACTCCCTGAACTTAAGGTAGCTAATATATTTAAACATATGAAAATATTAAAAATAGCACAACAAGAAGCTAGATATATTATTAAATATGATCAAAAACTACAAAAAACTGAAAATAAATACATAAAAACTGAAATTATTGATAAATTTGAGAGTTCATTGCAAGAAATTTCATTAAATTAAATTAAAATTATGTTAAAATATACAATGAGGTGAAGGTACATTGAGAGTAATATCAGGAAAAGTAAGAGGGTTAAAATTAAATACACCTAAAAATGAAGATGTAAGACCTACTACAGACAGAGTTAAGGAATCATTATTTAATATGATAAATCCATATATAATGGAAAGTAACATACTAGATTTATTTGCAGGAACAGGTTCATTGGGAATAGAATGTTTATCTAGAGGTGCAGATAAATGTGTTTTTGTAGATGTAAGTAAAGATAGTATTGATATAGTAAAATCTAATATAAAAAAAGCTAGAGTAGAAAATGAGAGTATAGTTTTAAAAGTTGATTTTAAAGAGGCTATAAGTAGGCTGAAAATTCAAAATAATAAGTTTGATATAATATTTATGGACCCTCCATATTATAAAAATATGTTTATAGATGCATTACAAAAAATTGATAGTGCAGATTTATTAAATAAAGATGGAATAATAGTTATAGAACATGATAGTAAAGAAGTATTTCCGGACAATATAGGAAGATTAGAAAAAAATAAGATAAAAAAATATGGGAATACAACGATAACCTTTTATAAAGGAGAGGTATAAATATAAAATGGAAAAGACAATAAACAAAGCTATTTTTGCTGGTAGTTTTGATCCGATAACAAATGGACATTTAGATATAATTTGTAGAGCATCAAAAATTTTTGATGAATTACAAATTGGTGTACTTTACAATCCAAATAAAAATGGATTATTTGACTTTGAAGAAAGAGTAAGGCTTATAAAAGAATGCACTAATCATTTAGAGAATATTAAAGTTGTAAGCTTTAATGGACTTTTAGTAAATTACTGTGAAGAAAATGGAATAGGAACTTTAGTGAGGGGAGTAAGAAGTGGATCTGATGTTGAATATGAACTACAGATGGCTCATATGAATAAAGAATTAAATCCTAATATAGAGACAATTATACTGCCTACTTCTACTAAATATTCTTTTATAAGTTCATCTTTAATAAAAGAAGTATTAGTTTTTGATGCAGATATAAAAAACTTAGTACCTAGTATTGTTTTAGAAGAATTAAAAAGAAAAACTAATAGGGGAGAATAGATATGTACGTAGATTTAGAAATGATGGAATTGTTTGAAGAGCTAGAAAGTATGATTAGAAATGCATCTTCAATACCTTTTTCACATAAAAGTGGTATAGATAAAGATGAAGTATTAGGGATTATAAGTGAAATAAAAACATTAATTCCTGAAGAAGTTAAACAAGCTGACTGGATAAATAAAGAAAGACATAAGCTTATAAATGATGCAAAACAAGAAGCAAGTGAATTAGTAGAACAAGCTACTAAAGAGGCTCAGAGGATAAGAGATGAGTATGAAAATAATATAGAAGAACTAAAGAAAAACTCTGAAGATGTTGTAAAAGCATATGTTGAAGCTAGTGACCCCGTAACAAGAGCAGAAGAAAAGGCTAATGATATGATAAAAAGAGCTGAAAGTGTAGCTACTGAAATAAGACTAGGATCTATTGAATATGCAGAAAATGTACTTTCAACAATAGAGTATAATTTAAAAGATATACTTCAAGAAGTAGCTAGAGATAAAGCTGAATTAAATCCTAAAAGATAAAAAAAGAAAGCATTAGCTTTCTTTTTTTATTGTATAAGTATTTTTCTCCAAAATTAATAAAGCTATAAGTATGTATACAATAATAAATATTGGAAGAATTATTTTATAATTGATAGTATAATAATTCCACAGAGGATTGTTATAAAATACATTATATATATTTTCGAAATTAGATACCACTGATGTTGACTGGAATAATGGATACAATAAAAATGTAAATATAGCAGCTAATATACCGTGTAAAAATTTATTTAATATGTATATATTTGTGCTTATGTCTGTAGTAGCTAAAAAGTTACAACATTGGGCTAGTATAGATAAACCACTAAAACCAATTAAGAAGCTTGCTAAGGTAGCTCTAAGAACCTCTGGAGCAGATGTTATACTTGCTATATTACTGCACCCTATGGTCATCTCAAATAAACCACTTATAAAAGCATGACAAAGCTCTGGGGTTACACCTAATAATGATAAAGGAATATATAATATAGAAGATATAAAAGAAACGATATTAAATAAAGATAATATCTTAAATACAACTGAAAAAACTATTACAAATCCACCTACCATAAGTAGTGTATTTATGCCGCTAAATATAGCATTTCCGAAATAAACAAAAAAACCTTTATTATCTGAAGTTCTATTGTTAATTACATTTTTGATATTTGAAATTAAAGACAGTTTTGATTTAGGTAATAATTCTTTACCATAATTTCTAAAAAAAATTCCAACAGATATTGACCCGAGATAATGGCAAGTTATCATAAGATAACCTAAAGATGGATTTTGAAACATTCCTGTTGCTACAGCTCCGATTATAAATAGAGGTCCAGAAGTTGAACAAAACGATACTAGTCTTTGAGCTTCTGATTTAGATATTTCATTACTATTTCTTAATTCAGAAGCTAACTTAGATCCAACTGGATATCCGGAAAATGTAGATATTGCAAAAACTAAGGCACTTTTTCCTGAAACATTAAAAATAAATTTAGTAATAGGATTTATTATAAAGCCTATTATATCTACTATTTTTAAATCTACAATTAAATTTGCGCCAATTATAAATGGTAAAAGAGATGGAATTAAAACAGTTGTCCATATATTTAAACCTTCCTTAGCAGCAATTATAGACTCATTAGGAAATATAATAATTCCTAAAATTAAAAATATAACAATTAATACAGGAGCAAAAAATATGATAAGTTTATTTTTCTTCATAAAATCACCTATTAAATTATATAATTTATAAATATTATATTAATTTTATAATCAAAAAAGACTTAAAATAATTATTATAAAATTAATATATGTTATTGCAAAAACTTTATAAACTATCGTACATAAATAGGTGTAGTATAAAAGTCCATAGGACCTTTTAATAAAAGTTTATTTTTATCATAGTATAAAAGATTATACATATTACTAGATTTTATATCATAATTAATTAATGTTTTAAAAACATCATTATCCATACCAAAAGATATGTTAGAAAATTTATTTATTATATTTATATCAGAGTTGTCTTTTATAGTTTTCAAAATTTCTCGGCCCTTATCATTAAAAGCTAACACTCTTATATATGGCATTGCATTAATATTTTTGATTTTATCTATATCTTCTTTAGTTATTCCTAACAAAATATTATTAAGAGTACGTTTAATTTTAGTTAAGGTATATCTTTTAGATTTTACAGATTGTTGTAAGTCATAAAGAGATTTAGCTGTAAAAATATTTTGATATATTTTATTTTCGATACCTTCATTAACTTCAAAATAGCTACTTAATATGTTTGCATCTCTAAGTATTATTGAAGAGAGTATATTAAAATATTTATCATCAAACATTGGATAGAATTTATTATTCAATTTATTATTTAAAATATCATAAGTGTGGTTTGGAACAACATTAGATATAAGGGATAAATTATTATTTTCTTTTAAAGATTTTCTAATTGCTGTAGCAGAACAAATACTACTCTCTATATTTTCTGAATTATATGAAGCTGATATTCTGGAAATTGTTAGAGGTTTTATATTACTTTTTAGCTTCAGTATACTTTTTATATATTCTAATCCTAAAATATTATTAGAAGAGTTTAGAATAGAGAAAAGGTCTTCTTTAGAAATATTAATTAAATTATATTTCTTAATATAGTCAAATAAAGCGAAACTTCGAGCAGTTGGAAATAAGAGTCCTTTGTCTAAATATTTTTTTAAATTAGTTCTAAATTCAAAAGGCTCATCTACTAATATTTTAGAAATAATATAAAGTATATCAACATTACCTTCTTCACTACCGAAACAAATAGAGCTTATACAATTTAGAGAATTAAGTGTAGCTAAAGCTCCATGAGCGAATAGTTCTGCACTTTGACAAGCGAATAGAGTTGGAAGCTCTATAACTAGGTCAACACCATTTTTAACGGCTGCTTCAGCTCGGCTATATTTATCAAATAAAGCAGGTTCTCCTCTTTGTAAAAAGTTACCACTCATTATTGCTACACTATGAGTAGCATTACTTATTTCTAATGATTTAGATAGATGATATAAATGACCATTATGAAAAGGGTTATATTCAACTATTAATCCGAGTATATTCATAAAAAAATCTCCTTTGTTAAACTAGTATATAATTAAATTAAAAATTAAGGTATAATTTAAAATATTATATTAATTAAATAATTATATTATAATATTACAACAAATGGAGAAAAATAATTTATGATAAGAGAAATATATTAATATACATTCAAATAAATACAAGAAAGACTATACTTTTACATAGAAAAGTGGTATATTATTTATGGCGAAAATGTTTAATGTATACAGAAAATAAAAATAAAATTTTTGTGAATATTAAGCCTGAGAAGGTTTTTTACATATTAATTATAAATCTTAAGGAGGTATACTAATGAAAGTATTAGTATTAAACTGTGGTAGTTCTTCATTAAAATATCAATTAATAGACATGTCAAATGAAGAAGTTTTATGTATAGGATTAGTTGAAAGAATAGGAATAGATGGATCTATATTAAAGCAAGAAAAAGATGGTGTAGAAGGTAAGTTGGTTATAGAACAACCAATGAAAAATCATCAAGATGCTATAAAATTAGTATTAGATGCAGTTGTTCATCCAGAATTTGGTGGAGTTAAAGAAATAAGTGAAGTAGAAGCTGTAGGACACAGAGTAGTTCACGGTGGTGAAAAGTTCGCAGGTTCAGTTCTTATAACTGATGAAGTTAAAGCTGCATTAGAAGAATGTGTTGAATTAGCACCACTTCATAACCCAGCTAATATAATGGGAATACAAGCTTGTGAAGAGATACTTCCAGGTGTACCAATGGTAGGAGTATTTGATACTGCTTTCCATCAAACAATGCCTGCATCATCTTACTTATATGGTTTACCTCATGAGTTATACACTAAATACGGTGTAAGAAGATATGGATTCCACGGAACTTCTCATAGATATGTATCTGAAAGAGCGGCTGCTATGTTAGGAAAGAATGTAGAAGACGTTAAGGTAATAACTTGTCACTTAGGAAATGGAGCTTCTATAGCTGCAATAGACGGTGGTAAATGTGTTGATACATCTATGGGATTCACACCATTAGAAGGTTTAATAATGGGAACTAGATGTGGAGATATAGATGCAGCTATATTACCATTCTTAATGGAAAAAGAAGGATTAGATGCTAAAGGATTAAGCGACTTAATGAATAAGCAATCTGGAGTTTACGGAATGACTGGAATATCAAGTGATTTTAGAGATATAGAAGATGCTGCTGCTAAAGGTGATGTAAAAGCTCAAACAGCTTTAGAATCTTATGCTAAAAAAGTTAAGAAGTATATAGGATCTTATGCTGCTGAAATGAATGGCGTAGATGCTGTAGTATTTACTGCTGGTGTTGGTGAAAATGGTATAGATATGAGAGCTGATATAGCTTCTAATATGGAATTCTTAGGAATGAAATTAGATACAGCAGCTAACAAAGTTAGAGGAAAAGAAAGAGTAATATCTACAGAAGATTCTGATGTTAAGATATTATTAATACCAACTAATGAAGAATTAGTAATAGCTAGAGATACAGTTGCTTTAGTAAAATAAGTATAAAATGATATAATATATAAGGTAGGGTAAAACCTGCCTTAAGTTTTATTTGATATGTATATAGATGGAATAAAATATTAAATAATTTATATGTTGGCAAATATATCTATCAAGTAAAAATACTTGACAAACAAATGCTAGATTTGTATAATAAATTTGGTAACGTATTGAGGTGGATTTAATGCAAATTAGTTTGGATAGATTAATCAGAGGAGAAACTGATAAATTAGACTTGAATTTTTCTCAAAAAGTTGATACTATTAGTTATTGTGATGAAAGTTATAAACTAGCTTCACCTATAAGTATAAATGGTAAAATTTCGCACACTAATAAAGGTTTATATATTGATGTAGATGTAAATTTTATGATTATTGATCATTGTTCAAGATGCTTAGAAGGTGTAGAAGTTCATATAGAATATTCTATACAAGGATTTTTAGTTAAAGAAAACTTTGATGAAAATAGTTTCGAAGAAGATGATGCTTTTATATATGATGGACAAGTTGTAAATCTTGTAAATTTAATAGAACAGACATTAGACTTCAAACTACCAGCACAAGTTCTTTGTAGTGAAGACTGTAAAGGACTTTGCCAAAGATGTGGAGCAAACTTAAATAAAGAAGCTTGTTCTTGCAATGAAATCGCGAACGACGAGGAGATTATAGATCCCCGTTTTGCTAAATTAAAAGATATATTTA
>JAVXLU010000020.1:0-25078 GCA_036646635.1 Romboutsia sp. | reverse complement strand
CGTATTTCTCCTTTTTAAACATTCTAATATTTTCTATTATATCATATATTGTATTCTTTTGCTATTTTTGGAAATTATTTTATAATGTATAAAAAACATTGATATTTTTTATATCAATGTTTTTTATACTTATTTTTTATATATATTTTTTCATATTCTTTAAAGCATTTTTTTCTATTCTAGATACCTGCGCTTGAGATATACCTATCTCATCCGCCACTTCTATTTGAGTTCTTCCTTTGTAAAATCTTAAATCCAATACTAATTTTTCTCTACTATTTAATTTTTTTATAGCTTCCTTTAATGCTATTTCTTGTAACCAGTTATCATCTGTATCTTTTTTATCTTGAACCTGATCCATTACAAATATAGCATCTCCGTTATCCTGATATACTGGATCAAATAATGATATTGGATCTTGTATTGCATCTAGTGCCATAACTACATCTTCTACTGGTAATTCTAATTCTTTTGATATTTCTGATACTGTCGGTTCCTTTGCATTAGCTCTTACTAGTCGTTCTCTAACCTGCAAAGCCTTATATGCTATGTCCTTTAATGATCTACTTACCCTTATAGGATTATTATCTCTTAAATATCTTCTTATTTCTCCTATAATCATGGGAACTGCATAAGTTGAAAATCGTACATTTTGACTTAAATCAAAATTGTCTATCGCTTTTATCAGGCCTATACATCCTATTTGAAATAAATCGTCTATATTCTCTCCTCTATTATTAAATTTTTGTATTACGCTTAAAACTAGTCTTAAATTTCCCCTTACAAATTGCTGTCTTGCTTCTTCATCTCCAGATTTTATTTTTAGAAGAAGCTCCATCATTTGGTTGTTTTTAAGAACTGGTAGCTCAGATGTATTTACTCCACAGATTTCAACTTTATTTATTTGCATACATTTCAGTCCTCTCTTAAAAGTTTTATCTATATGAAATTATTTACACATCATGTATTTTTATACTTTTATAAGCGAATTATTTATTTATACAAATTTTTTCATTTCTTTTTTTAGCCTAGAAATTATCTTTTTTTCAAGTCTAGAAATGTAGGATTGAGATATACCAAGGAGATTTGCTACTTCCTTTTGTGTTCTTTCCATACCTCGATTAGTTAAACCAAATCTCAATTCCATAATTTGTTTTTCTCTATCCGATAGCCTATCTAATGCCATTACTAATAAACCTTTATCTATCTCTTCTTCGATAATTTTGTAAATCTCATCATTTTCTGTTCCTAATACATCTGATAATAAAAGTTCGTTACCATCTAAATCTACATTCAACGGTTCATCAAAAGATACTTCAGTTTTTTTCTTATTATTTTTTCTAAGATACATTAAAATTTCATTTTCTATACATCTTGATGCATATGTAGCCAGTTTTATATTTTTATTTAATTTAAAAGTATTTACAGCTTTTATCAAACCAATCGTTCCTATAGATATTAAATCCTCAATATCAATACCTGTATTTTCAAATTTTCTAGATATATAAACTACTAATCTTAAATTACGTTCTATTAAAATAGCTTTTACACTTTCATCTTTTTCTAGCTTTTGCAATAATTCATTCTCTTCATCAGCTTTTAATGGTGGTGGTAGTATGTTTACTCCTCCCATATAATAAATACCTTTAGGCTTTACTATACCCCACTTAATTAATATAGATATAATTCCATTCATTAGTTTTGATATTAATAATTTCATCTCAATCTCCCCCTTAGTTTTATATATATTTAAAGCTTATATTAATATATTTGGATTTAATATTGCACTATATTCTTCATCCTCAAAATTAGATATTCCCAAGACAATATTTCCTATCTTACTTTTATCAATTTCTACATAGTCTGCTTTTAATCCCAAGATAATACTACTTTTATTACTTCCTGCATGTTTATATGGTATAAGTCTAATCTTAGTTGATATTTCTCCATCTAATAAATTTATTATTTCTTCAGCCTTCATAATATCTATATCCTCATAATGATAATTTATTAGCATGTCCGGAATTATACCTTTTAATACACTTGATTTAACAATAATAACATCATTATTACTCATAGGGTCTTTTAGTAAATTCCCACTATCTAATAATGCTTTGCAACTACAACTTTTTCCTAATAATTTTATAGTAACCGTCTTTTTTAATTCTTTAATTTGCTTAATAATTTTTATATCTTTGTATATGTATTTAAGTATTTCACAACTAACAAAAGCACAAATTATTAAAAAAGATATTTTCATGTGCTCTATACCTGTAAAATAAATTATAAAATAGGTACTACCAGATATAAAAACATTTACCAAATAAAAGATAAGTGCTGTACTTACATACTCTTTTTTATTTTTATATGTAAAAGATATTAAAGTTATAAAGGTCATAATTATCACTTTAAATGGTAATGTAAATAATATATCTAACTCTGGGTAAATATATGCAATCGAGTATATTGTGCCTATAAATGCACCTATCCATTTTTTTGTAATATTATTATATTTTTTTGTAAGAATAGAAGTACAACTTATTATAATATAATTTATTAATAGGTTTTCTATAATGTAGTACTCCATATACATCACATACGCCCCCTTTTAAAACTCTCTATGTATATTATAAGTTAGTATGTACAAAATTTTATGTCATTTTTAATGGTCGAAATACAATTAATTTATTATTAAAAATAACAAAAAAAGAAAGCATTTTGCTTTCTTCTCAATAAAAAAATATATTTTTTTTTTGTATTTATAGTCCTTAATGTTGATTTTAACTCAATCCCATACTAATATTTATTCATTTATATACTATTTTATACCTATCTTAAATTTCTAATTTTCTTAAATTAATTTGTGTATTTGGTCTATTAACGTTGTATTTTGATACATAAAAAATTTGCTTCATTCACATCTCTTAAATACTTTACAACATGTTGTTCAAACTACTCTTTCTATTAATTAAAATATATTTTTTTGTATTTAAAGTTATTGATATATATTATGTTTATAAGTTATCAATAGTTTTATAGTTAATATAAATTCCTTATATGTAAAAAAAAAGAAGTCTATTAGACTTCCTTCTATCTTCTTCTTCTTAAGAAAGTTGGTATTTCCATATCATCTTCCATAACATTTATTTTTCTAGTTTCTTCCTTTGGAGTAACTTTTTCTTCTCTTACTTCTATAACAGGAGCAACTTCTACTTCTTGTTGCCTTAAAGTAGAATTTAAAGTTGGTCTTGTGTTTACCTTAGCTCTTTCATTTAAATCGAATGATAAATCTTGCTTATCATCAAAACCTGTAGCTATTACAGTTATCATAATTTCTTCTCCAAGGTCTTCTCTTATAGATGCCCCAAATATTATGTTTGCTTCTGGATCACAAGATTCTTGAACTAATGTCGATGCTTCATTTATTTCTAATAATCCTAAATTAGATCCACCTGTTATATTAAGTAATACCCCTTTAGCTCCCCTTATAGAAGTTTCAAGAAGCGGTGATTGAATAGCTTGTCTAGCTGCTTCTATTGCTCTATTCTCACCTGAAGCATTACCTAATCCCATATGAGCTAACCCTTGTTCTTTCATTACAGATGTAACATCTGCAAAGTCTAAGTTTATAAGACCTGGTACTGCTATAAGGTCAGATATTGATTGTATACCTTGTTTTAATACATCATCTGCTATAGAAAATGCATCTAACATTGATGTATTCTTTTGTACTATTTGTAATAATCTATCATTTGGAATAGTTATTAGTGTATCTACCTTAGATTTTAATTCAGCAATACCACTTTCTGCATTTTTCATTCTTACTTTCCCTTCGAATACGAAAGGTTTCGTAACTACTCCTACTGTAAGTATTCCCATTTCCTTTGCAAGTTGAGCTATAACTGGTGCTGCACCTGTTCCTGTTCCTCCACCCATACCCGCTGTTACGAATACCATATCTGAACCTTGAAGTACTTTTACTATTTCATCTTTACTCTCTTCTGCAGCCCTTTTGCCAACCTCAGGGTTAGCTCCTGCTCCAAGTCCTCTTGTAAGCTTTTCACCTATTTGAATCTTATATTCAGCTTTTGATGTATGTAAAGCTTGCTTATCTGTATTAACGGCTATGAATTCAACACCTTTAAGCTGTGCCTCAACCATTCTATTAACCGCATTGTTACCGCCGCCACCTGCGCCTATTACCTTAATTTGCGCAAGTCCATCTGTTTCTACGTCAAAGTTTAGCATTTATAAACCTCCTTATTTTATGACTGTAAGTAAATGTATGTATTAATTATATCATTTAATCTTTTAACTTTGTTAATATTTAACTAACTTATTCCACAAAAATGTTTATTTTCCTCTTTTTTTATTACTTAAATTTGCAATAATATGTCTCCTAATTATCGATAAATTGTCAAATAACCTCGACCCAAATACTAATATAGCGACATAATAAAGCGGTAGACCCAATCTATCTCCTATATACGTCAGAATTATAGCTAATAATGCATTGCCTATAAATCCAGTTATAAATATAATATTATCATATTTTAACTCAAATCCAGATTTAATTGCTCCAAATATTGAATCCATTGTTGCAAGTATTGCAACTGACATATATAGTGAATAATCCATTGGATAAGTAAATGGAATGTAATACCCAACTACTACACCAAGTGCTAATCCTGCTAATATCAATATCATAAATGCTCACCTTCTTTATTTTACTTTGAAACACCTATACTTTTCAAGGTTTTTAATACTTTTTATTTAGATTTTTCACAGGAATTTATTACTATATTATTTTTTTTGTCTACTTTTATATAAATTCCGTATCCATCCTTCAATAAATTAGCATATGATTGAGGCGAAATTATAGAAGCCATTAAACTATCAACATCTCCTATTGCTCTTATAACAAACGGTTGTCCATATGTTGTTTCATTAATAGTAATAGTTGCTCCTGAACATTTTATCTTACTTGTAGATATTAATCTGTCTCCATTTATAGATATTGCCTTAGCTCCTGACTTTTTTAAATCATTTATTATTTTAAGTATATCTATATCATGAACAATAAAGTCATTAGGGTCTTGTCCACTTAATATTTCTTTTTCACTATCCTTTATTGTTATTCTTATACCATCACCTTTTACATTAGTATAACCGCTTAACTCCTTTAATACTTTTAATTCATCTTTAAGTAAGTCATTTATAGATTTATTTTCATCTTTAAAAGTATCTTTATATTGTTTTTTTACTGAATTTAACTCTAATTTTACTTTTTCTAGATTTTCTATTTCTTTTTTGCTTACTTCTATTTCTTTTTCTAATTTCTTTTTTTCATCTAAACTTATATAAACTTTAGATGAATCTAATGTTTTTAAATATGTAGATATTAAAATCCCTACTATAAATGCCCCTAATATTACCATTTTTTGTTTTATATTTTTTGTTTTTTTATTCATTCTTTTACCTCTTACTCATCATCAAAAGAATGATTTATTTTAATATTCTTACTATATCCATTTATCTTTATTTGTTGTTTTTTTTCCAATTCAGTTTTTACATTATAATACTTTTCCATTTCCCATATAATTCCATACTTTATTTGAAGTGCAGAAGATAAAGTTTCACAATCTCCTATAGCTTTTATAATAAATGGCTCTGTTACTTGTATATCATTTATGTAAAGTTTATCTTCTTTTAAGTTAATATAACTATTTGATATAATTCTTTCTCCATTTATAGATATTGCATTGGCTTGTGCTGAATTTAATTTATTTATCATAGAAAGTAATAAATCATAGTTATATATAATACTACTACTTGCTTCACTAGATTGAATATTTTCTTCATTAGATTTAATTCTAACTTCAATACCCTTACCTTCAACATCAGTAAATCCAGCTAATTCTTCGTATTTTTTTAATTCAGATTTTATTGCGCTTTCTCCATCAATATCCTTATACTTGTGTATACTTTCTTTTAGACCTTCAATTTCTAATTTAATCTCTTCTTCTTCTTTTTTTAGTCCTTTTAATTCTAAAGCTAATTCATTTCCTTTTTTTGATGTTGTCATTCCTTTATTTTCTAAGTTAATAGCTTTTAACTGTAAACTTATAAATATGCCCAGTACTATACTACAAATTATCACACTTTTGTAAGGAATTTTTATCTTCACTAAAATCACTTCCTTAATTTAACTATACCTACTCCGGTGTATATATTGCATAATCTCCGTAAGTTAAATTTATAGTTCCTTTTCTTTTACTTTCACTTTGTAACTCTCCTATTATAGAACTCAACCTAGAAACATTATAATCTAAGTCTTTATCATTTCCTAACACTATTTTTATATTATCTTTGCTATACATATTTATGATATCATCTTTTTCATAGCTTATTTCTTTTATTTTTTTATCAATATTATTATCTCTCATACATTCTAATAAATATAGTAACCTTTTTTTACTTTCTTCATTCTTGAATTGTATCTTACCATCTTTTTCTATTATATATTCTATTTCTATAATTAAATTATCATCTTCATTTTCTATATCTTTAATTTGTTCTATATAATCTCCATTTTCATCTATATAACAGTAATCTTCTTTATCTTTAATAATTCCATAAATTTCTTTTTCACTTATTAATATTTGTAATTCATCTGGGAATTTTCTTTTTACTTCTACATCTTTTATATACGGATTTTTTTTAATTACATTTTCTATTTTTTTCATATCATACATAAATATATTTTTTTCTTTTTTTATATCAATTTCTCTTTTTATTTCTTCTTTTGTTACTTTTTTATTTCCTTCAATACTTACTTTATTGGTATTAAATAATGAGCTATTTAAAATAGAATACATACTAATTGTTATCATAAATATTAAGCTTAAAATTATCATTAAATTACTTGTATTAATCTTTCTTTTTCTTTTCTTTTTCAAAATTTATCCCCCCGATTTTCTTAATCATATCTATTTATAAATATAACTTATATTATAATTTCTCCTATATAAAAAATAAAAGGCTTAATAGCCTTTTATTTTTTCAGTTTCTTCTATTTTCAATATATCTGCCCCTAAACCCTTCAATATATTTTCTATATTTTCATATCCTCTTTCAACATGATATATATTAGATACCTCTGTTTCACCGCTTGCAGCAAGTGCTGCTAATATAAGAGATGCCCCGCCTCTTAAATCTGGAGATTTCACCTTAGCATTATGAATATTTTTTACTCCCTTTACCATACAAATATTTTCTGTTATATATTTTATATCTGCTCCTAATTTAATCAGTTCTGAACAATGCATAAATCTATTTTCAAAAATTGTTTCATGAAATACAGTTATCCCATTAGATAACATCATAAGTGACATTAATTGAGCTTGCATATCTGTAGGAAAACCAGGATGGGGTAATGTTGTAACTAATTCTATGGCTTGTATAATCTTTGGAGGTATAAGTCTAAGACCCTCTTTAGTATATTCTATTTCACATCCTGCAGCTCTTAGCTTACTGCTTATAGGCTCCATATGAGAAATAACAACCTTATCTACTTCTAACCTTCCTTTTGTCATAGCAGATGCCACCATATAAGTCCCTATAGCTATTCTATCGGGTATAACTATGTGTTCTACTTCATACAACTTTTCAACGCCTTCTATTTCTATATAGTCAGTACCTGCACCTTTAACTTTTGCACCCATCTTATTTAAAAAATTTTGTAAATCTTCTATTTCCGGCTCTCTAGCTGCATTATATATTCTTGTAATTCCTTTTGCTTTAACAGCTGCAAGAATTGTATTTTCAGTAGCACCTACACTTGGAAATTCAAAATTTATATTTGTTCCTACTAATTTATCTTTATGGCATTTTATAAATCCATTTTCTTCATCTATTCTGATACCTAATTGTTTTAGTGCTTTCAAGTGCAAATCTATAGGTCTTGTACCTATTGCACATCCTCCAGGATGACTTATCTTTATATAGTCAAGTCTTCCTATCATAGCACCCATAACGATTATTGATGATCTCATTTTTGTAACATATTTTTCATCTATTTCCATAGAAGTTATATTCGAACTATCTACAATTAATGTTCCATCTTTATATTCAATTTTACACCCTATACTTTCTAAAATTTTTATCATTACATATACATCCGATATATCTGGTACATTATGAATTGTACTTATATTTTCGTTAAGTATAGTGGCTGCAATTATGGGTAGTACTGCATTTTTGGCTCCCCTTAAATTTAATCTACCCTCTATTTTGTTTCCTCCATTAATCATATACTTAGACAAAATTACCCCCCCTAGTGTTGTATATAAAATCATAGTGCCTATAATTTTAATATTATGTTCTAGAGGGGGTATATGTTACTTTTTCTTTATACCTATTACTTTAGGCTTTACATCTTGTTCTTCTTTATTTTCTATATTTTTATTTTGTTCATCATTTTTTTCTGATTTTGATTCTTTATTTTCTTTTTTAGATGAAGTTTTTTGTTTGTTATTCGCATTATATATTTTCATTATTTCCTTATATATTAAATCTATCGCCTCAGGTTTTCCTATTGTTTTACTAGCATTTGCCATATCAATTAAAGCTTCTTTATTTCCTAAAAGTCTAAATACTGCTTCATTTAAACTTTCTGGCGTTAGATTCTTTTCTAATATAGCTATACCTGCACCTTGGGTTTCAATACTTTTAGCATTATATTCTTGATGATTTTCTGCTGTATATGCTTTTGGTATTATTATAGATGGTTTTCCAAGTGCTGTTATTTCAGCTAATGATATAGCCCCTGCACTACCTATTACTAAGTCACTTGCAGCTAAAGCATTTGCCATATCTTCTAAATATGGAACCACTCTTTGATATGGTTTTAAAGTTATATTAGAAATACTTTTTGCAAATTCTTCGTAATAATATTTTCCTGTAGCAAATATAAATGCTACATCATCTTTAACCATGTTCTCTATTACAACTTTCATTGCATCATTTATTTCTTCAGATCCTCCACTACCACCATAACAAAGTACCATTTTCTTTTCTTCACTTATTCCTAAATTTCTTCTAGCTACATTTTTTCTAGCTACTAAAATTTCTTTTCTAACAGGGTTACCTGTAAGTACTAATTTTTCTCTAGTTCCTTCTGGAAATCTTTGATGAGAATCTTCAAAACTAGTTAATACTATTGTAACCATTTTAGCAAGTATTTTATTGGTTACCCCTGGAAAAGAATTTTGTTCATGAATAACTGTTGGAACTTTTTTCATGGAAGCATTAAATAATACAGGACCACTAACGTATCCTCCAGTTCCTATTACTATATCTGGCTTAAACTTTTTGACTACTGATCTGGATTGTTCTAATCCTTTAAATAATTTAAATACTCTTTTTACATTATCTAAATCTATCTTTCTTTTAAAACCTTGTACCGTAACTGTTTTTAATTCATATCCATACTTTGGAACTATCTCTGACTCTATTCCTTTAGCTGTACCTACGAATAATATTTCAGCATCTGGGTGTTCCTCTTTTATTCTATTAGCTATTGCTATGGCTGGATATACATGACCACCAGTTCCACCACCTGATAATAATACTTTCATCGTATCATCTCCTGTTAATTAATTTTGACATTTTTCGAGATGTTTAATACTATACCTATAGCACTCATAAATATTACGAGTGATGTTCCTCCATAACTTATAAATGGCAATGCAACCCCAGTAACTGGCATTGATGAAGTTGCTACTGCTATATTTAATGCTGCCTGAATTCCTATTTGAGCACCAATTCCTATAACAACCATACAAGCAAATATATTAGAACATTTTAAAGCTATTCTTATACATCTATATACTAATACTACAAACAGCATAATAACTACTGCACATCCAACTAAACCTAATTCTTCACCTATTATAGCAAATATAAAGTCATTTTGTGGCTCAGGTATGTAAAACCATTTTTGTTGACTTTTACCTAGCCCCATTCCAAACAATCCTCCTGAACCTAACGCATACAGTCCTTGTATAACTTGATAACCATTACCAAGTGGGTCTTGAAACGGGTCTAAAAAAGATAGTACACGTTTTAGCCTATACTCTGATGTTAATGCTAGAGTTAAAAATAATACAACCCCACTACCAAACATAGCAATTACAAACTTCATATTCATACCTGCTACAAATATCATTACAAAAGTTACTAATATTATAGTACCTGCCGTTGACATATTCGGCTGTAACATTATAAGTACAAAGAATATTCCAGGTATTATAAGTAGAGGAAAAACACCTTTTAACAAATATTTTATATCATCATATTTTTTTTCTATTAATTTAGCGGTTATTATTATAGTTGCAAACTTTGCAATTTCCGCTGGCTGTATACTAAGCGCTCCTATTCCAAGCCATCTTCTTGCTCCATTTATTTTCGTACCTAAAGGAGTTATAACTAACACCAATAATATAACTGCTACAACACCTACAGTTTTAGCATGTTTTTTCCAAAATCTATAGTCTATTTTTGACATTGTAATCATTGATATAAATCCTAACCCTGCGAAAGCTACATTTCTTTTTAGAAAATAATAAGCATCTCCATGCTTAAATGATGATTGAACAAAACTCGCGCTAAACACCATGATTATTCCTATAAATACTAAAAGCATAGTAGTATAAAATATTACACTATCAAATTCAGTGTTCATCCCCTTGTCAATTTGCTTTTTAAAAGCTTCTTTAGACATTTGATAACCTACCTCCATTCCCGAGATAAGAGGTTATTTTAAATTGTTTACATTATACTTGAAGTCGTCTCCTCTTACTTCAAAACTTTTATACATATCCCAACTTGCACAAGCTGGTGAAAGAAGTACTACATCATTTTTTTGAGATATTTTATATGATGTATTAACTGCTTCTTTCATATCTTTTACTATATATATATCTTTAAAACCTTTATTTTTAGCAGATTTTTCTATAATAAGAGCAGTTTCACCTAATAAAACCAGTGCCTTAACTTTTCCTTTTGCTATTTCTAAAAGTTCATCAAAGTTACTCTCTTTATCCTTACCACCTGCTATTAATATTATTGGTCTATCATATGACTCAATCGCTTTTATAGTAGAATCTGGATTAGTTCCTTTTGAATCATTAACAAACATAACATCATTTATGTCTCTTACAAATTCTTGTCTATGCATTACTGATGCAAATGACTTTAATACTTTTTTTATTATTTCTAAATCTACTTTAGATACATAAGCTATCCCTATTGCTGCCATACAATTTTCTAAGTTATGATTTCCTGGTAAGCTTATTTCACACTTATTTAAAAATACTATTTTTTCATCTATATCTATAATTATATTATTATTTTCATCTAAATATATCCCACCATCTATTCGCTTTTTTCTAGAGAAGAATATTTTTTTAGCTTTTATTTTATTTTGTAAATCTCTAACCTTTTGATCATCATAATTTAGTATACAAAAATCTGTTATATCTTGATTTTTAAATATTCTAGATTTAGCTTCAATATAATTTTCCATTGTATGATGTCTATTCATATGATCTTCGGTAAAGTTTAATATAGCACTTATCTTAGGTCTAAATGTATCTATACTTTCAAGTTGAAAACTACTTAGTTCAGTTACTAAAACTGATTTTTCATCTGCCACTCCTACAGTATCTATGACAGGGTTTCCAATATTTCCAACTATATAAGTATCACGATTTGATTCCTTAAATATTTCACCTACTAAACTAGTAGTAGTAGTTTTTCCATTAGTTCCTGTTATACCTATAAACATAGGTCCATTAGATAATCTATACGCAAGCTCTACTTCACCGATAAGTTCTATATTTAATTCTTTTATTTTTATAATAAAAGGTAAGTCTAGAGGTACTCCTGGTGATACAATGGCTATATCTATATCGTCTATATTTTCTGGATGATATCCAAGTATATATTCTACATTATTTAAATTTTCTAATTCACATAATATCTCGCTTAGTTTTTCTTTATCTTTTATATCATTTACAACTATATTTGCACCTAGTTTATATAAGTGTTTAATTGTTGATACACCAGTTTTTGCAAGACCTATCAATAAAACTTTTTTTCCTTTTAGGTTCATTTTTATACCCCCATATTTAGAATACTGCTATTATACTTATCCAAGCTAATACAACAGTAATTATCCAAAATACAAATACTACTCTAGTTTCTGGCCATCCACATTGTTCAAAGTGATGATGAATTGGAGCCATTTTAAATATTCTTTTCTTTCTTATTTTGAAAGATGCTACCTGAAGTATAACAGATAGAGCTTCTGCAAAATATATACCTCCTACTAAAGGTATTAATAATATAGAGTTAGTTAACACTGAAAATGCTACAACTGCTCCACCTAAAGCCATCGAACCTGTATCACCCATAAATATTTTTGCTGGGTATGAATTAAATCCTAAGAACCCTAGACATGCTCCTACTGTTGCTGCAGCTAACACTGCTACATCTATATTTATAACTACAGTTCCTGCATATAACATAAAGAATGTTGCAACTATCAATGTTACACCTGATGCTAATCCATCTAATCCATCTGTTAAATTTACTGCATTTACAATACCTATTATTATAAATGTCATTATAGGAATATATAATACACCTAAGTTTATAACTATATCTGTAAATGGTATCATAAGTTGTGTTGCACTTGGTGATGCATTATATTGATAATTTGCTATATATAAAGCTAATGCTAACTGAAGTATTATCTTTTGCCATGGTTTTAAACCAAGAGACCTCTTCATTTTTATTATTATAAAGTCATCTAAAAATCCTACTAATCCAAACCCTACTATAGATATAAGTCCTACTACCATATCTTGACTTATTTTACTTCTAGTAAGACCTGTTATAAGTATAGCTACTATCATTAGTACTCCACCCATTGTAGGCGTTCCATTTTTAGCTAAATGTGTTTGAGGACCATCGTCTCTCACCGTCTGTCCGAATTTAAATTTAGTTAGCATAGGTATAAATATTGGACCTAATATAACTACTATTAGAAATGAAAACAATGCTGTATACGTAAGTTCTGTTATTCCTAACATAATATATCTCCTCTCCATTGTTGGCTTTTTGTCTTTTTTTTACTTATTAAGATGTTCTACTATTTTTTCTAATTTCATACCTCTAGATGCTTTAATTAATACTACGTCATTTTCTATTAATAAATTATCTATTTTATTAATAGCATCTTCTTTTGTTGTAAAGTGATATATATTTTCTTCATTGAATCCTAAAGTTTTAGCTTCTTGACCTATAAAGTCTGAGTCATTACCTATAGTTATCAATACATCTGCATTATCTATGGCTGATTTTCCAACTAATCTGTGACCATACTCTGCATATTCACCCATTTCAAACATATCCCCAAGGATTGCTACTCTTCTAGTTTTGTATCTACCTAGTATTTTTAAAGCTGCATTCATAGAGTCAGGGCTTGCATTATATGTATCATTTATTATTGTCATTTTATTAGTTTTAACTATATCTAATCTCATTTTTGTTGCTTTAAAATTTTTAAGTCCACTTTTTATTTCTTCTATTGTAAGTTCTAAACTAATTCCAACTAATATCGCTGCCATAGCATTATATATACTATGTTCACCAACAGTAGGTATAAATATTTCTTCTTTTTTACCATTTATACTACATATAAATGTTATGTCTTCTTCTGTCATTTCATAACTTACACAATAAATATCATTATTTGTATTAAATCCAAATGTTTTTAATGTGTAATCATGTTTTTCATTTTTTAGCGTTGATAAAAATTTGTCATCTCCATTTACTATTAGAATATTTGACGAATTAAAATTCGTAGTTATTTCCATTTTGGCTTTAAGTATTCCTTCTTGTGATCCAAGATTTTCTATATGAGACAAGCCTATGTTAGATATAACTCCAATTTTAGGTTTTACAATATTTGCTAAATATCCAATTTCATTAAATCCTGACATACCCATTTCAATTACAGAACATTCATAAGAGTCATCTAAATTAAATAATGTAAGAGGAACTCCAAGTTGATTATTTAGATTCCCTTCATTTTTTAATGTATTAAACTTAGATGATACAGTCCCATATATCATATCTCTCGTACTGGTTTTACCAACACTACCTGTAACTCCTATATATGGTATATCAAATTTTTCTTTATAATACTTACTAATATCACCTAATGCTATTTCAGTATTTTTTACTTCTATTAAATTTATGTCCGAACTCCCTAACTTTATGCTACTACTTTCACATTTTATAAAAGTTTTACATCCTCTTTCATATGCAGAGTGCATAAATTCATGTCCGTCTAAATTTTCTCCGATTATAGCTACAAATACATTTTCTTTACTTGCTTTTCTACTATCTATAACAACGTCATTTACACGGTCATTTTCATTTCCACTCAATAATTTACCTTTAGTTGCAAGTACTAACTCCGATACTGTTAGACACTTCATATATAATCCTCCTTTAACTTGTTTTAAAATTCGTATTTATCTGCTATCTTAATAAAAGGCAATGTATACCAATACATATACATTGCCCCCTAGTAATCTTAACTTATTAATTATATACTATAATCTTATTTTTTTGAAGGTATTTCTACCTATATGTTAATTATCTGTTACTTTTAATTATTCAAAGTATAGCATTATACTTGAACCTTCTGCTACTTTAACTCCTGGTTTTGGGAACATACCTGTTATTTTAGTATTTTTTTCTATTACTCTATCTGCATCTAAATGAATACTTAACTTAGCCTCTTGTAGTATTTTGTCTGCTTCTTCAATTGATAAATTTCTTACATCTGGAATAACTACTTGTTCTTTTTCTAATTTTTCCTTTTCTTCTTTAGTATATTTAGGCTTAACACCTAAGTATTTAAGTGAATCACTCATTACTTCTTTAATTATAGGCCCTGCCGTAGTACTACCAAAAGCACTTACTCCTGTTGGTTCATCAACTATCGCTATAACCACAATTTGAGGATCATCTGTTGGTGCTATACCTATAAATGAACATATATATTTCCCTTGTGCATATCTTCCATCTATAACTTTTTGGGCAGTACCCGTTTTACCACCTACTCTATATCCTGGTAAATATGCTCCCTTACCTGCACCGTCAGTAACAACAGACTCAGCTAATTTCATAACTTCATTAGCTGTTTCTTTAGAAATCACTTGTCTTACAACCTTTGGCGGTATTTCTTCAACTAAATTTCCTTTATTATCTGTATATCCCTTTACAACTCTCGGCTGCATAAGATTTCCATCATTTGCCATAGATGATATAGCTGTTATAAGTTGTATTGGCGTTACAGAGTTTGCTTGACCAAAAGATATTGTTGCAAGTTCTACCGGTCCAACATTTTTTTCTTTATGAAGTATTCCTTGACCTTCTCCAGGAAGATCTATACCTGTTTTATCCATAAAACCAAATGCTTCTATGTAGTCATACATTTTTTTAACCCCTAATCTATTTCCTACCTCTATAAATACTGGGTTACATGAATGTTGTACTCCTTCTTTAAATGTTTGTTCTCCATGAGGATTATAACTTCTCCAACATTTAAGTTTTTGACCTGCTATTGTTACACTACCTGTACATGTAAATTTATCTGTAGGTTTAACTACGTTTTCCTCTAGTCCTGCTGAAGATGTAACTAATTTAAAAGTTGAACCTGGCTCATAAGTGTCACTTACAACTGGATTTCTCCACATTTGGTAATATCCTTTTATTTTATCTTTTTCTCCATATTTATCTAATTCTTCTTGAAAATATGGATATATAGGATTTCTAGGGTCATTAGGATCATAATCTGGTTTAGATGCTAAGGATAGTATATCACCAGTTTTGGGATCCATTGCAACTACAGTAACCTTTTTTGCATTGTTTACTTCATATGCCTTTTGTGCGGCTTTTTCTGAATAATGTTGTATTACTTCATCTATTGTAAGTACTAATCCTTCACCTTGTGTCGGCTCATAATATTTTTCCATTCCTCTAGGTATTTCTCTTCCTGATGCATCTGTACTAACTATTAATTTTCCAGATATACCCTTTAGATGCTTATTATATTTCATCTCTATACCAGCTATACCTTCTGAATCTGTTGAAGTATGACCTATTACATATGGAGCAAAGTTGCCATATGGATAATATCTTTGATTATCTTCTGCTACCCAAATACCTGGTATTTTTGCTTCTCTTATTTCTTTAGCCTTACTATCATCTATCCATCTTTCAATTTTAACTAATGCCATATTTTTTTTATTTATTAATTTATGTACATCTTCATATTTTTTACCAAGTATTTTTGATACTTTCTTTGATGCTTCTTCTTTATTTGATACTTCTACTGGTTTACACCATACAGTATACTTCGTAACACTAACTGCTAATTCTTTCATATTTTTATCATATATAGTTCCTCTTTTAGGTTCTATTGGAATTTCTCTTGTTTGTTGGTCAGTAGCTTTTGTACTTAGCCAATCTCCTTTTATTAGTTGAATATATCCAGTCCTAAATATTAGACCTAAAAATAAAATACACGCTAATATAAGAACAAGTACTAATCTTTTTTTACTTATTCTTTTTATCTTTTTCAAATAGTTCCCCCCCTAATTCTTTACATCTATATATTTTATTTGATTTTTTTTTGGGTAGTCCATATTAAGTTGTTCTTTAGCTTTTTTTTCTATTTCTTGTATTGATGTATTGGTATCTACCTTTGCCTTTAGTTCCCCTTTTTCTATTTCTATTTCTCTTAAGTCTTTTTTTAGATAATGTATATCATACTTTAAATCAGAAATAATCACATATCCGCATATATTACCTAACATTACTGTAAAACTTAAAACTACAATCATAATTATAAATATACTTTTTTTTATTTTACGTTTACTTTTATGTTTATTCTGTTTTGTTTTTTTATATTCATTCATGTCCTTTATTTTATTATTTTTTTTCATATAACTCACCTCTGAGATTTTTTATTTTAAATCTATTTTTAATTATTTATTATGAAAATTCTTATTCTATAATGAAAACTACATTTTAAATGTACTCTTCTTAAAATTAATCAATAGGTATTATATTTGTTGTTTATATGATGTCTTCCTTTATAAATTTGTCGTAAAATTAATACATCAAAAAACAAATTATCCACTTGTGTATTTATATTGTAAAATTATGTATTTTAAAAATTAAAATAATCGAAATAAATTTTGATTTCATATATATTATTACTTAAAAAGGAGCTATCTCAAAATTTCCGAGATAGCTCCTATATTTTTATATTTTTTCATATGATCCATAAACTAATATTTCTTTGTTTTCTATCATTAACTTTCCATTTGCTATTACTGTATCAATATTTAAATTTTTATCTAATAAAATTACATCAGCATCTGATTGTTCATTTATACAACCTTTTCTAGGATATATTTCTAAAGCTTTTGCCACATTAGATGTTATGTAAGTTAATGCTTCTTCTATACTAAAATTTAATTCATTTATCATAATTTTAAATTCTTCATGTAAACTCTTTACACTAGAGACACCCATTTTAATTAAGTTGCCTTCTTTATCATACTTTGACCAACTTCCATATCCATCAGAACTTATAGTTATATTTTCTAATGGAACAGATTCTTCAATAGCTTTTACAATACACTTTCCTGGATTTAAATCTTGTCTCATTCCACAAGTTAAATCTATTTTTCCACCACGTTTTGCATAATCAAAAGCTTCTTCTAAAAGTTCTTTTTTTCTATTTACATGAGTAGGTCTTATTGTTTTTATAGGAATTTCTGTTTCTTCTAATATTTCATTAACAGGAGATAATCCTTTTTTTCCATCTCCCATATGAAGCACTACTATTCCTGCTTTTCCACTTAGCATTCCTGCTACTCTAGCATCTGATGCTACCCTTTGTAATTCTAAATTACTAACATTCGGTGCACGATGGTCTGATAGTGCTAATTTTACACCTATGATTTCATCTACAAATGCTATGTCTTTTTTAATTGAGCCTGTAAGTGTAACAGTTGGATATTCATATGAACCAGTATGAGCAAATACAGTTATACCCTCTTCTTTTAATGCTTTCGCTTTTGATACTAAATTTTCTATGCTTCTTGTTGTTCCATCAGTACCTAACAATCCAACTACTGTTGTTATTGCTGAGCTTGTTAATTTAGTTAATGTAATTTCAGGAGCTCTAGTTTTAAAACTCCCTTCTCCACCTCCACCAGTTATATGTACATGTTGGTCTATAAATCCTGGAGTAAGTATTTTATCTTTTCCATCTATTACTTTTATTTTTTTATTTTCTAAATTAATATTATCTTCTATTAAAACTATTTTACCACCGCTTATAAATACATCTTTTTTCCCTAAATGCTTCGGTGAATAAATATCTATATTTTTAATTAAAATCATAAACTTTTTCCTCCTTAGTATCTACCTCTTCATCTAATTTAGCTATACCAAATCCTGTAATTGCAAATATTATTGCAAATATTATACCTGTATAGTTTAGTATTGCCCATGGTAAATACTCTAAAGTAGATACACCTAAAGTTGCTGCCATATAAGCACCTGCTGCTGACCAAGGTATTAAAGGAACTATAACTGTACCTGAATCTTCTAATGTTCTTGATAAATTTTTAGGATGTAATTTTTTCTTAGGATATACATCTTTAAACAATTCACCTGGTATAAGTATAGAGAGATATGAACTTCCTGTTACAAATGCAACCGTAAAACAAGATATTATAGTCGCTAGTATTATACCTGTTGTTGATTTTACTTTTGACATTAATAAGTCAAGAACTACATCAAGCATTCCAGAAATACTTACTATTCCAGCAAATCCCATAGCACAAAATATTAATACTGTTGTACTTGTAACTGAAACTACTCCACCTCTATCTATAAGTTTTATAACTTCTGGTATAGGTTCTCCAGCAAATCCAGTCATAGTGTATTTGAATCCTCCTACTAAAGACTCAAATCCCTGAACTATATCAAATCCTTGAACTATAACTCCTAAAAATATAGTAAGTATACTTACGCCTAACATAGTAGGTATTGTAGGCCATTTTTTTACAGACCCTAAAATTACTAATACTATCGGAAGTAATAATATTATATTAAAATTAAACATTGTATCTAGTTGATTCATCATAATTTTAACTAATTCTGGAGTTACCATATCTCCTGATGCACTAAATCCAACTATTGTATATACTATTAAAGAAACTCCTGCTGCAGGTAATGTTGTATATAACATATGTTTTATATGACCATATAAATCACTACCTGCTGCCATTGGTGCTAAGTTGGTAGTATCTGAAAGTGGAGATAATTTATCACCAAAGAATGCACCTGCAACTACTGCTCCTGCTGTAGCTGGTAGCGAAACTCCAAGACCACCTGCTATTCCCATCATTGCAACACCTATAGTACCTGCTGCACCCCAAGATGTTCCTGTTACTATCGAAAGTACTGCTGATGCTAGAAATGCTGTTACTAATAAAAATTTAGGACTTATCATTTGAACTCCATAATAAATTATCATTGGTACTGTTCCTGCAAACATCAGTGACCCTATTAAAAATCCTACACTCCATAATATTAATGTTGCTGGCAATGCACTTGCTATCTTATCAATTATTGCCTTTTGCATTTCTTCCCATGTATAACCCAGTCTTAATGCTATTATCCCTGCAACAAATGCTGAAATAACCATTATTGGTTCTATTTTAATTCCATATACTCCATAGCCAACTGTCAATGCAATTATCATAAATATAATAGGTGTTAAGGCTTGTAATAATGTCGGTTTCTTTTTTACTGTATTACTCATATTTTATATCCTCCATATTCATATAATCTTATGATAATATAAACAAGCAATTATCATGCCATATCGTAATTATATTTTTATTTTTTAAAATATAAAGTTAATTTTTAATTTTCAATTAATTTTTAAATTAAAATAATAAAAGTATCTTACTTTGAAAATACGTGCTTACATAGTAAAATATAGTATAATAATTAAATTTAATTAATCTTCAACCCTTTTCATCCCTTTTTGAGTAATTTTTGTCCCATTTAATCCCTTATTAACTTCTATATATTGCTTTTCTTTTAATGTATTTATAATTCTTCTTAATTTCCCTTCACCTAAATTAATATCCTCTTCATAAGACATTATTGATAAATTTCTTCTACCTATTCCATCATATTTATAAATTGACTCTAGAACCCATAACTCATCTTCATTTAAAAAACTTTCACTAATATATCTATCTTGATTTATATTATCTAATATATACTTAGGTAAATTTTCAACTTTAATTTTTAAATTTTCTTCTTTTATAACGCTTAGATATTCAACTATATTTATTAGTTCTCTAACATTACCCGGCCAATTATAATTTTCTAGCAATTCAATAACTTCATTTTCAAAAAAATTATCATTATTATCTTTTTTATTAAACTTCGAAATATAATGATTTAAAGTAATGCTTATGTCTTCTATTCTATTTCTTAAAGGTATTGTATAAATAGGCATTACATTTAATCTATAATATAAATCTTCTCTAAAATTTTTATTTTTAACTTCATTTAGTAAATTTTTATTTGTTGCAGCTATTATTCTTATATCAACAGGTATAATATCTGTACCACCAACTGGTGTTATTTCTCTTTCTTGCAGTACTCTTAAAAGTCTAGCTTGTATATGAAGTGGAGCATCTCCTATCTCGTCTAAAAATAATGTTCCTTTGTGAGCCTTTTTAAATAATCCTTCTTTTCCACCTTTTCTAGCTCCTGTAAATGCTCCTTCTTCATATCCAAAAAGCTCACTTTCAATTAAATTTTCAGAAAGTGCTGCAAAGTTAACTGCAATAAATGGATAATCACATCTTAAAGATTCATTATGTATGGCCTGTGCTAAAACTTCTTTACCTGTTCCAGTCTCTCCTTGAATTAATACAGTTGAATTAGTTTTAGATATTTTCTTAGCTAGTCCTATATTAGTTAATATATTTTTACAATTTCCTATAATGCTATCAAATGTATATCTTGATCTATTTTTATTATTTTTTTTCTTCTTTCTTAATTCTTCATCTATTTTATGTATATTCTCAACTTGACTTATAACAATCATATTACCAACATGATTTCCATTATTATTTTTTATTACTTGTTTTACTATTAAAAGTTCCTGATTATTTATGTTTATTATCTCATCATTTAAATTTTCAAATAATTCATATATATTTTCTGATATAATCTTATTTCTCTCAATACTTAAAAGTTCTATGGCTTTTTCATTTAAAACTAGAACTTTATCTAAAGTATTTGTATAAACTATACCTTCTTTTTGGTTATCTAATATGCTTGTTAACATATCCTTTAACTTTATAGATTCACGAGCCATATTTATATACTTTTTAGATATTTCTACTATATTTCTATAAAAATAAGATGATAATAAATCACCATGTTTATCTATTAAGTTTAATTTTATTAATATTTCAGTTAAACTTGTTATATCCATTTCCCTAGATTGTATATCAATAACTTCGTTTATATCTTTAGGTACTAATTGAGTTTCTCCTGGTGTAATAGCTATATTCGTTTTTTCATATGACTTTATACCTGGATAGTAAGGAAAATATTGTATATGATTAATTCCTTGACTTTTAAGTTGTTTTATCACTATTTCACAACTATCTTTATGATCATTTACAAGTAATACTTTTTCATCTTTTTTTATTTTAATAAGTTTATCTATAAAATTATGTCTTATAGACCTTTTTACTACAATATAATTTTTATTGTTATTTAACCTACCTTGCATTATTTGTCTTACAGTTTCACTAGAAAATATTATTAAATCACATTCTAAATTTATTTTTATTTCATTATCTATATTAAATATATTTATATTTACTTTTTCATCTAATATATTTTCAAGTTGTTCCTTTATAGTCTGTCCTGTGTCTTCCCCTAAAGATATTATTGCTATATTTTTCATATAAATCTCCATTCTTAAAATATATTATAATTTCTTAGTATATAAAATGGGAGGAAATTTTAAATTTCCTCCCATTTTATATACTATACTTATTTTCTTTGTGCAACTCTTAACTTCGCACTTCTAGATCTTGGGTTAACTTCTATTTCTTCATCACTTGGAATTATAGGTTTTCTCGTTACAACCTTTACTAGTGATTCTTTATCACATTGACATATCGGTAAATGTGATGGACATATACAATCTAATGCTAAATCTCTAAAAGCATTTTTAACTATTCTGTCTTCTAATGAATGGAATGTTATTATACATATTCTTCCATCTTCATTCATAATAGATACTGCATCATCAATCATCTTAGTTATTACACCTAATTCGTTATTAACTTCAATTCTTATTGCTTGAAAAGTTCTTTTAGCTGGATGTGGTCCATCCATTCTCGCTTTTTTAGGGACAGCTTTTTTAATTATTTCTACAAGTTCCCCAGTAGTTTCTATTGGATTTTCAGTTCTAAATTCAACTATAAATTTAGCTATACGTTTAGCCCAATTATCTTCACCATAGTCTTTTATTATTTTAGCAAGTTCTTCTTCAGTATAAGTGTTCACTACATCATAAGCTGAAAAATCACATCTTATATCCATTCTCATATCAAGTGGTGCATCTTGCATATATGAAAATCCCCTATCTGCTTCATCTAATTGATGAGATGATACACCTAAATCTGCAAGTACTCCATCTATTTTATGAACACCTATTTTCGCTAGTTCTTCTTTTAGATTTTCAAAGTTACTATGAACAAACTTTACTCTATCACTGTATTCACTTAATCTTTGAGTAGCCGTTGCTATTGCATTTTTATCTTGGTCAAATCCTATAAATAATCCTTTATCTGATAATCTCTTTACTATTTCTTTAGAGTGACCTGCACCACCCATTGTACAGTCTACATATACTCCATCTGGTTTTATATCTAAATTCTCTATGCACTCATTTAAGAGTACGGACACGTGATGAAATTCCATTTTATTTTCTCCTTAGTTGCTACATTTTATATTAATCATTTTGCTTTTCTATTTTATCTTCTTTACTTCTTTTTGACAAATATATGTGTGCTATTATACCACCTATTATACATACTAAACTTATAACTTGAGCCATTCTAAGTGGCCCTATCATAAGACTATCAGTTCTAAGACCTTCTATAAAGAATCTTCCTAATGAATATAGAGTTATGTAACAAACTATTATTTGTCCTTCATATTTCTTTTTCTTTCTAAATATCCATAATAATATAAATATTGCTATATTCCATATAGATTCATATAAAAATGTAGGATGTACTTTAACTCCATCTACTAATATTGCCCAAGGCAAGTCTGTTGGTCCACCATGAGCTTCTCCATTTATATAGTTGCCCCATCTACCTATAGCTTGTGCTAAAGGCATACCTATCAATACAGCATCTGCCATTTTTAAAAAATTAATTTTCCTAATTTTAGTGAATATGTAACCTGTAAGTATTCCTCCAATAAGTGCACCATGTATTGCCATTCCTCCACCCCTAAAGTTCAAAATCTGAGATGGGTTCTGAGAATAAAATTCCCAATTAAATATTACATAGTACAATCTTGCACCTAAAAGTCCTAATGGTATAGCAAAAATTGCTAAGTCAACTACATCATCTTCTTTTAATCCAACTCTCTTAGCTTCTTTTACAGCTAATAAGATGCCTAAAATCATACCTGTTGCCATAAGTACACCATACCACATTACATCTATGCCGAATATGCTAAATGCTATTCTATCCATATTATCACCTCTTATGTTATATTTTATAATTTTAACAAATCATACTTTTTATAATATACAATTAGAATATGTATTTCCTATGAAGTTCATTGTAATATTATAACAAAATAAGAGTAGAATTGTAACAATTCTACTCTTATTTTAAATAAATAAACTTAATTTTTAACAGGTTCAACTATAGATATTACACAGTACTCTTCTTTTAAATGAGAATTCAATCTTTCTCCAACCTCTTCAAAAGTTATGTCTTTTAATTCATCTAAGTAATCTAATAAATTAATCCCTTTAAAATTATAAGATATAAAATTATTTGCTATAAAGTTTACAGAATCAAAACATTTTAAGAAATTACCAATTTTTTTCTTTTTAATTCTTTCAAACTCTTGATTAGATAAACCTTCTTCTTTATATTTTTGTATATATTCTAAAATAGATTTTTGTACTGCTCTAGGGTCTTTAGACTCACCACCAATTATTGTAAATCCATAATCAATTTGAGAAGAGAATCCTCCACCAAAATTATCATTTATAAGACCCTTCATATATAAATCTTCAAATAATTTACTTCCTCTTTTAAAAATCATATCTATTAATATCTCAGTTATTATTTCTTTTCTTAGAAGTTCTTTCCCCTTCATGCCGACATTATTATCTTTAAACGCAATATTAAACATTGGCATTGAAACTGGAAAACTTGCTACTATTTCTTTTTGATTAATCTTGTGTGGTTCTTGTGGGTAAAACTTATCTATTTTATCTGATAATTTAGCCACGTCATAATGATTAACTTTTTTTACAACTTCCATAACTTTATCTTCTTCTAAGTCTCCTACAACAAATAATGCCATATTTCCCGGGTTATAAAAAGTATTATAACATTTATATAATTCTTCTTTAGTTATTTTATAAATACTTTCAACATTACCCGCTATATCAACCCTAACTGGATAATTTACATATAGTGCTTTTAGGCAGTTAAAATAAACATTCCAATCTGGGTCATCATCATACATTTTTATTTCTTGTTCAATTATACCTTTTTCCTTTTCTACATTTTCATCTGTAAAATACGGTGTTTGTACATAATCAATTAGGTGT
>JAVXLU010000019.1:0-25359 GCA_036646635.1 Romboutsia sp. | reverse complement strand
GTACTTGGTGGGTAACTGCCTGGGAGAGTAAGACGTAGCCACGTAATCTTTTTTTATAAATAAATTTTATAGTAATCATACCTATAATAGTTTGTAAATTTTGTCTATAAATCCTTAATCATCTTCATTAATTTTTTTGAGTTTTCTTTTCAAGATATCCAAATGTTTTTCTATTGGATTTAACTCTGGAGAATATGGCGGCAAGAATATTAATCTTAGATTTTTACTAGCATTACTATACAGTTCATCTAATATTTTTTTGATGCGAAAAGATGCATTGTCCATGACAATAACCTTATTTTCTTCAACCTCATTTAAAAACATATATTTAAACCATACTTGAAAAAAATGGCTATCCATTATTTTATCATAAACTAAAGCAGACACAATTTTTTCTCCACATTTACCAGTTACTATATTTGTTCTTTTGTATTTTTTACTTGGTATTTTATCATATGCTTTTACACCTCTAATAGCTCTTGCATACTCTCTATAAATATAACCCTATATACCTGTCTCATTAATATATATTATCTTTTGCTATATCCTTTATTTCATTTAAATAGTAATTTACTTTTTCTTTGCATTACTCTTTATATTATAATATAATCAAAGTTCGCAATTATTATATAATACGAACTTAAAGATAGGAGCAAATGCTCCTATTTTTATTGAAGAATTTAAAATTAGAAAAGTTGATAAATATATTTTATAATAAAATTAAATATAAATGAACCTAAATAATAAAATCTTGCGTCTAATAAGTATAGAAAGAAAAATTAATAAACGTAAGGGAGGAAAAATATGGACTTTTTAATAAAAAAAGCGATAAAAGGCGATAATGAAGCTTTTATTACTCTAATAGACAAACATGAATTGACTATGTACAAAACAGCAAAAGCTATATTAAACAATGAAGAGGATATAGGGGATGCTATCCAAGAAACTATCTTATCAGCATATAAAAGCATTAATAATTTGAAAAATTCAAAGTATTTTAAAACTTGGTTAACAAGAATATTAATTAATAAGTGCAATGATATAGTTAGAGTGAATAAAAACATTGTGTTCATAGAGAAATATACTAAGGAAGAATTTTATGAAGAAGATATTGATGGAAGATTAGAATTTGATGAATGTTTTGAAAAGCTGGGAAGTGAATATAAATTAGCTCTAAGTTTGTATTATGTAGATGGATTTAATGCAAGAGAGATTAGCAAGATACTGAACGAAAATGAAAATACTATAAAATCAAGGCTTTTGAGGGGAAAGAAATATCTTGAAAATTTCTTACTAAAAAATAATGAGGGGGTAGATAAGCATGCGTAAAAATATAGATGATGAAATAAAGAATTTATTAAATAAAGAAGAATCAATACCTCTGAGTATAAGGAATAAAAAAGAAGATACATTCAATATTATAAGAGATATGGGGAGTAAAGATATGAAAAATAAACGGAGCTTATTTGGTAAGAAAAATATAGCAGTAGCTACAGTAGTAATTGTTGGAGGTATAACCTTGACTAGTCCTATCCTTGCAAATGTGAAAGATTTAATTTTTAATGGAAGGTACCAAGGAGTACAAACAGCTATAGATAATGGATACGAACAGAATATAGAAGGAGTGTATAGCGAAAGTAATGGGATAAAGCTAGAAGTTGTAAAAGCCGTTGTTGACCCAACTATGATAAACTTAAAGTTTAAAGTTTCATCAGAAGATATTGATAGCATGAAAAAATTTAAGTATGTTGAAAATGGACCAAGTATTAATACTTTCAATATAACTGATGATAAAGGTAGGGTAATACAATTTTATGATGATAAAGAAGGGACAGGGACAGAGCCTATTATTGACGAAAATGGAAAAGAAGTTTGGTTACTATCAGGTGGAGATGAATTAGTTAATACTAAAGATATAGGGAATGGAAATGTGTATTTTGATATAATGTTAAATTCATCAGGAGGTAACCTAGGAGAAATAAAGAGCTTAAACTTACAAACCAATAAAATAGCAAACTTAAAAGGTGATTGGAAATTAGATATTAAACTTGATGAATCTATGACAAATAATAATGTGGTGAATTACATTGCAACTGCAAGTAATGGTAATGTAGAAGTCCTAGAAGCAAAAGGTATGGATACAGGAATAAAAGTTAAGTTTATGGTAAATACACCTATAGATGAAAGTATAATATCAAAGGTTAAATTAGTTGATGAAGATGGAATCGAATATAGAACTGATAGACCAGGATGGATGGAAGTAGACAATGGAAAAGATATAGTTGAAATAACATTTGAAGCAAGTAAGTTTGACAATTTAGATGAATTTGATTTTATTATAGACGATTTAAATGGCAAAGATGAAGTGATTAAATTAACTAAAGAAGTGAATTAATTGTTGTATAGTTGTAGTTTAAGTTAAAAAATATTGTAAAATTAAATATAGACTATAAAATATGATGAACAAATTTAATATATTACGAATTAAAAATATAAAAAACAGCTAGAAGTTAAATGATTCAATACTTCTAGCTGTTTTTATAGCTTATTTGTCACGAAATTGTCTAACAGAGCCTAAATATATTATTTAAATAATCTTGGAAAGTAAAAAATTAAATTTAAATGAATAAAATAACTTATATAATCATAGTAATAAAAATTTATGAATATATATATATTTTAAATAAAGGATTATAACGCATTTGGTGAGTGAGTAAGTTTTAATCCGAATTTATTAACTTGAATAAAGTACCTTATTACGAAGGTGCTTTGAGTCACGTATGGGAGACTGAGTAAAATAAATTTTTATAAAAAATAAAATGTAAGTAATCTTTAATAGTATAAGAATGAGGGGAGTTTATAGAGATTATGCTTAAAAAAATTAATAAGATACTAGTAGCTAATAGAGGGGAAATAGCTATAAGGATATTTAGGGCATGTTCTGAGTTGGGTATAAGAAGCGTTGGAATATATAGTAAAGAAGATAAATACGGATTATTTAGAACAAAGGCAGATGAATCTTATTTAATAGGAGAAGATAAGGGTCCATTGGATGCATATTTAGATATTGAGGGAATTATCGACCTAGCTAAAAGAAAAAATGTGGATGCTATTCATCCAGGTTATGGTTTTCTATCTGAAAATCCAGAATTTGTTCGTAAGTGTGAAGAAAATGGAATAATTTTCATAGGTCCATCAGCGAGTATAATGAATTTGATGGGAGATAAAATAAATGCTAAAAAAATAGCTAAAAAAGTGAATGTTAATACTATACCAGGGATAGATGAATCTATAAAAACTCCCGAAAAAGCAAAAACATTAGCTAAAGAAATAGGATATCCTGTAATGATTAAAGCATCTAATGGTGGCGGTGGAAGAGGCATGAGAGTTGTATATAGTGAAAATGACCTAGAAATAGAATATAAAACAGCACGTAGTGAATCAATGAAAGCATTTGGTGAAGATATTATATTTATAGAGAAGTATGTAGAAAATCCAAAGCATATAGAGGTACAAATATTAGGAGATAAATACGGAAATATAGTTCATTTATATGAAAGAGATTGTTCTGTTCAAAGAAGACATCAAAAGATTATTGAATTTGCACCGGCATTTTCATTAAATGAAGAAGTAAGAAAAAGTATATGTGAAGATGCCATAAAAATAGCCAAATATGTAGGATATGTTAATGCAGGTACATTAGAATTTTTAATAGATAATAATGGAAAATATTATTTTATAGAAATGAATCCTAGAGTACAAGTGGAGCATACTGTTACAGAAATGATAACGGGAATAGATATAGTACAGAGTCAGATATTAATAGCTCAAGGATATAAATTAGATAGTGATGAGGTAAACATAAAATCTCAAGATGATGTACAGCTAAGAGGATATTCTATACAATGTAGAATAACAACGGAAGATCCTAAAAATAAATTCATGCCAGATATAGGTAAAATACAAGTTTATAGAACTGGATCTGGGAATGGTATAAGATTAGATGGTGGAAATGGATTCACAGGATCAAATATAAGTCCATATTATGATAGTTTATTAGTTAAGACTATATCTTGGGATAGAACATTTAAAGGTGCTATAAATAAAACAATAAGATCAATAAAAGAGCTTAGAGTTAGAGGAGTAAAAACTAATGTAGGATTTTTAGTAAATGTATTAAATAATAATATCTTTTTAAATGGAAAATGTAGCACAAATTTTATAGATGAAAATCCAGAACTATTTGAAATAAGGGAAAGTAAGGATAGAGGAACAAAATTACTTCAATTTATAGGTGAGACAATAGTTAATGAAAATAAATGCAATGAAAAGCCAATATTTGAAATATTACACAAGCCAAATCTAAAGGATAAAATAATTAAGTCAGAAGGCAGTAGAGACCTATTTAATAAATTAGGTAAGATAAAATATATAGAAAGTATTAAAGATAATAAAAAATTATTGCTAACAGATACTACAATGAGAGATGCACATCAATCGTTATTAGCAACAAGACTTAGAACATATGATTTATTACAAGTAGCTGAGGCCACTAATTATTATATGAAAGATTTATTTTCACTAGAAATGTGGGGAGGTGCTACTTACGATGTATCATACAGATTTTTAAATGAATCTCCATGGATTAGACTACAAAATCTAAGAAAAGTTATACCAAATATAATGTTTCAAATGTTGTTTAGAGCGTCTAATGGTGTAGGATACAAGAACTATCCTGATAATGTAATTGAAAAGTTTATAAAAGAATCAGCAGAACAAGGAATAGATGTATTTAGAATATTTGACTCTTTAAACTGGGTAGAAAATATGAAGCCATCTATAACATATGCATTAGAAACAGGAAAAATAGTAGAAGCAAGTATTTGTTATACGGGAGATATACTTGATAAGACAAAGACAAAGTATAATTTAGATTACTATATAAGAAAGGCTAAAGAATTAGAATCTTTAGGGTCAGATATTATATGTATAAAAGATATGGCGGGATTACTTAAACCATATGCTGCATATACACTTATAAAGGAATTGAAAAAAAATGTAGATATACCGATACATTTACACACTCATGATACTAGTGGAAATGGCATAGCTACATGTTTAATGGCTTCAGAGGCAGGGGTAGATATTGTAGATGGGGCATTAGAATCGATGTCAGGGTTGACAAGTCAACCATCTATAAATGCTATAATAGAGGCTATTAAAAATACAGAGAGAGATACGAATATTGATTTATATGGATATGATGAAATAGGTAATTATTATAAAGATTTAAGAAAAGTGTATTCTAAATTTGAAAGTGATTTAAAAAATTCATCTGTAGAAATTTATAAATATGAAATACCAGGTGGACAATATACAAATCTAAAACATCAATCAGATAGTTTAGGTTTAACTAATAAATTTGATATAGTTAAAGAAACATATAAAGAGGCAAATGAGATATTAGGAGATATTATAAAAGTGACACCTTCATCTAAAGTAGTAGGAGATTTAGCTATATTTATGACTAAGAATAAATTAACTAAACACAATATTATAAAAGAAGGTGAAAAGTTATCATTTCCAGATTCAGTACTAAATTACTGTAAAGGTATGATTGGTCAACCGGAAGGTGGAATACCACAAGATATCCAAAAAATAGTACTAAAGGGAGAAAAACCAATAACTATAAGACCAGGATTATTAATTCCTGATGAAGATTTTGATAAAGTAAAAGAGTATTTAGATAAGAATTGTAATATAAATACTAATATAAGAAATATTTTAAGTTATACATTATATCCAAAAGTATATGAAGATTATATAAAACATTTACAAGAATATAATGATATATCAAAACTTGAAAGTGATGTATATTTTTATGGATTAAATAAGGGTGAGGAATGTGAAGTTGAAATAGAAGAAGGTAAAATACTAACTATTAAGTTAGTTGATATAGGTGATGTTAAAGAAAATGGAAATAGAACAATAGTTTTTGAATTAAATGGAATGATTAGAGATATAGAAATAAAAGATAAAAACTTTTCAGGGAATATTAAAGATATAGTAAAAGCTGATATGAATAATATATTACAAATAGGTGCAAGTATTCCAGGTAAAGTAGTAAAAATATTAGTTAAAGAAAAAGATGAAATCAAACAGAATCAACCTCTTATAATAATTGAAGCCATGAAGATGGAAACGATAATTGTATCAAAAACAAACTGTATAGTTAAATCAATAAAAGTAAATGAAAATGAAATGGTAGGGGATAAACAACTATTAATAGAAATGGAAAAGTAAAACAAATAAAGAGGATTAATATTGCTTGGGCAATACAAATTATTAAATTTAAAAATAGATAAACCTAAATTAGTATAGAATTTTAAGAATACACATATTGTATAAAAGAGGATAATTTTATATTAAAATAAAATATAGTTACCTCACTATATTTTTTACAAAAGATAACTAAGTTACATATCATAAAGAAAGGTTATTCAATATAGAGTAACAAAAATGTAATATTAAATTTTGTATAAATATAAAAAGGTAGGTGCTTTCATGAGAGTTTATGATAACCATATGTTAAGAAATATATCAGTACTAGGACATAGTGGATGTGGAAAAACAAATCTAATTGAAGCAATAGCATATACATCAAATCTTACGAGTAAAATACCTAAAATAACAGATAAAGTAAATATGACTTATAGTATGGGTTTGATACCAGTTGAGTATAAAGGTTACAAATATAATTTATTAGATACTCCAGGATATTTTGATTTTACTGGGGAAGTTATATCATCACTTAGTGCAAGTGATGCAGCCATAATAGTTATAGATGCAACTACTGATATTCAAGTAGGTACAGAAAAGTCATTAGAATTAACTAAAAATATATCAAAAATAATGTTTATAAATAAAATAGATAATGAAAAAGCAAGATATAAAGATACTTTAGCGATTTTAAGAGAAAAATATGGAAATAAGATAGTACCTATGATTATACCTATCTATAAAGATAAAAGGTTTATTAAGTTGCATAATGTTTTTGAGAATATGGATGGATTAGAAGGTGAGTTTAAAGATGAAGCTATGAGTGTAAAAGATGCTTTAATGGAGCTTATAGCAGAAACTGATGATGAAATACTAGACAAATATTTTAGTGGAGAAGATTTGAATATTGATGATATACAAAAAGGATTAACTATAGGAATGCAGAGAGGGGATATTGTTCCCGTAATATGTGGTTCCACGATAAACAATATAGGAACAGATGAGATATTAGAAACTATATCTAAGTACTTAGAGCCTAAATATACTAATCAAGAAAATCAATTTAAAGGTATAATATTTAAAACAATAGTTGATCCATTTGTAGGAAAAATGTCTTATTTAAAAGTTACTCAAGGTGAAATAAGCAAAGATAGTGAGATATTTAATATAAATAAAGGTATAAAAGAAAAAATATATAATTTATATACAAGAAAAAATAATGAGTTAGTAGAGGTAGAAAAGGCTAAATGTGGAGATATAGTTATTATTTCTAAAGTAAGTTCACTTCAAACAGGAAATACTTTATCTTTAAATAAAGAAGAAGAGGATATATTTGAGATAAATTTTCCCAAACCTCAAATATATTATGCAATAGTTCCAAAAAATAAGGGTGATGAAGAAAAGGTAGGAGTTGTATTGAATAAAATAGTTGAAGAAGATCCAACTATACATTGGTATAGAAACACAGAAACTAAGCAAGCTCTTATCGGAGGTCAAGGGGAACTACACATAAATATAGCTAAAAATAAGATGAAGGAAAAATTTGGTGTAGATGTTGAATTAATGGATCTTAAAGTTGCATATAGAGAAACTATAAAAGGAACATCAGATGTACAAGGAAAGTATAAGAAACAATCTGGTGGTCATGGACAATATGGAGATGTAAAAATAAAATTTAATAGAAGTGAGAATGGATTTGAATTTAGAGAGGAAATATTTGGAGGATCTGTACCAAAACAATATATACCAGCAGTAGAAAAAGGATTGAGAGATTCTATGTCAAAGGGAATTTTAGCTGGATTTCCTGTTACAAATATAAAAGCAATACTATATGATGGTTCATATCATGATGTAGATTCTTCTGAAATGGCATTCAAATTAGCTGCAAGTGCAGCCTTTAAAAAAGGTATGGAGCAAGCTCAACCTGTTTTACTGGAACCTATAATGAAGCTTAAAATAACCATTCCAGAAGAATATATGGGAGATATAATGGGAGATATTAATAAAAGAAGAGGTAAAATATTAGGGATGGCACCAGATGACAGAGGTAAACAAGTTATATATGCTCAAGCACCTCAAGCTGAAACGTTTAAGTACGCGATAGATTTAAGATCTATGACACAAGGAAGAGGATATTTTGAAATGGAACTAGAAAAATATGAAGAAGTTCCATTTCAAATAGCACAGAAAATAATATTAGCTGTAAATAATAAATAAATAAAAAGGCTCTAGAGCGCTTCTCTGGGGCCTTTTAAATTTTCTAGCATATAATTAATTAAGGAAAAAATTAGAATATATTTATATATGTAAACATTAATAAACAAAAATCATATAATTAACTACTTATAACTATACTATTTATAAATTTGAAGAAGGTATAAAATACAAGACAGGAGGGGATTCTATGTATTTTAATAGATTTACTCAGGGAGCTAAAAAGGCTATAGATTTAAGTTTAGAATCGGCTCAGAAGTTAGGACATGAAGTTGTTGGAAGTGAGCATATTCTATTAGGTTTATTAAGAGAAAAAGAAGGTATAGCAGCAAGAGTATTATTAAAATTAGGTTTAACGCATAAAAAACTAGAAGATAAAATAATTGATATAGAGGGAAAAGTAGATTCTTTGCCTTCAGATATAATATTAAGCCCAAGAACTAAACAAATATTAGAGTTATCAGGAATGTTTGCGAATAAATTAAAAACTAATTATATAGGCACAGAACATATATTACTTGCAATAGTTCAAGAAGGAGAAGGCATAGGTATTAAGATACTAAATGAAGAAGGAATAGATGAAATAACTATAGTTCAAGAAATAATAGATATGATGGGACTAGATGATTATTCAGTAAGAAAGGAAGAAGGTAATTATCCAGCAAAGGTAGAATCATCATCTAAATCACAATCATCTAAGTTACTAGATAAGTATGGTATCAATCTTACAAACCGTGCTTTAGAAAAGAGAATAGATCCAGTAATAGGAAGAGAAAAAGAAATACAAAGAATTATTCAAATATTAAGTAGAAGAACAAAAAATAATCCAGTGTTAATAGGTGATCCAGGAGTTGGGAAAACTTCTATAGTTGATGGATTAGCTATAAATATATCAACTGGAGATATACCTGATACACTAAAAGATAAAATATTATATACATTAGATATGGGCTCATTGTTAGCTGGAGCAAAATATAGAGGTGAATTTGAAGAAAGAATAAAAAATGTAATCGATGAAGTTATAACAAATAAAAATATAATTTTATTTATTGATGAATTACACACTATAATAGGAGCAGGATCAACTGGGGAAAGTACTATAGATGCTTCAAACATATTAAAGCCTGCATTATCAAGAGGAGATATACAAATTATAGGAGCTACAACTATAGATGAGTATAGAAAGCATATAGAAAAAGATGCAGCATTAGAGAGACGATTCCAACCAGTTATGGTAAATGAACCTACAGCAGAAGATACAATAAAAATATTAGAAGGATTAAAGGATAAATATGAAGCACATCATAATGTTAAAATAAGTGATGAAGCGATAAAAGCATCTGTAGATTTATCAATAAGATATATAACTGATAGATACTTACCTGATAAAGCTATAGATTTAATAGATGAAGCATCATCAAGGGTTAGATTAAGAGAGAAGAAATCTATATCTGAAATAAAGGTATTAGAAGATGAAATAAAAAATGTAATAAATGAAAAAGAAGAGGCAACTAAACAGAAAGATTTAGAAAAAATATCTAAGGTAAAGAATGAACAAGAAAATCTTAAAAAACAATTAGAGGAAGTAAAACAACAATGGAATCAATTAAATGATAGAGTACAATTGGTTGATGCTGAAATTATAGGAGAAGTTGTAGAGATTTGGACAGGAATACCAATAAATAAAATATTAGAAGGTGAAGCTGATAAATTATTAAAATTAGAAGATAAATTACATGACAGAGTTATAGGTCAAGAACAAGCTGTTAAGTCTATTGCTAATGCAATAAGAAGATCAAGGGCAGGCATAAAGGATCCTAATAAGCCGATAGGTTCATTTTTATTTTTAGGGCCAACTGGTGTTGGTAAAACTGAATTATCTAAGGCTTTGGCAGAAGTTCAATTTGGTGATGAAAATCAAATAATAAGAATAGATATGTCTGAGTATATGGAAAAACATGCAGTATCTAAAATGATAGGATCTCCGCCTGGTTATATAGGATATGAAGAAGGAGGTCAGTTAACAGAAAAGGTTAGAAGACATCCATATTCAGTAGTTTTATTTGATGAAATAGAAAAGGCACATAAAGATATATTTAATATATTATTACAGATACTAGATGATGGTAGATTAACCGACTCAAAAGGAAGAGTTGTAGATTTTAAAAATACGATAATAATAATGACTTCAAATGTAGGTGCAAATACTATAAGTAAAGAAAAAATTTTAGGATTTAGTTTTAATAAAGATGAGGAAATGATAGTTAAGAAGCAATATGAAAATATGAAAGACAATATAATGGGAGAATTAAAGAAAAGTTTTAGACCAGAATTTATAAATAGAATTGATGATATAATAGTATTTCATTCATTAACAGAAGAACATATATCTAAAATAGTAGTAATAATGACTCAAGAACTAATAAAAAGACTTCATAAAATTGGAATCAAATTAGAAATGAGTGGTGATGCTATAAAATTAATAACTAAATCAGGTTTTGATTTAGAATATGGAGCAAGACCTCTTAAGAGAGCTATCCAAAAAGAATTAGAAAATCAATTATCAGAAGACATATTAAAAGGTAATGTAAAAAGAGGAAGTACTATAATAGCTATAACTATAGATAATAAAATAGTATTCAAAAGTAAAGAGTAGTGAAATATATATAAGATGGGGGAGTTTATACTCCCCTTTATTTAATATAAAATTTATTAACTTTACATAATATGCCATACATATGTTAAAATTATAGAGACAATAAGAATTTAAGGGTGATTTAATATGGCAAAAATAAAGACTAAATATGTATGCCAAGAATGTGGATATGAAACATCAAAGTGGCTAGGTAAATGTCCAGAGTGTACAAAATGGAATACTTTTGTAGAAGAAATAGAACAAAAAAATTCTAAAAAAGATGTATTTATAATAGATAAATCATCTTCTAAACCAGTGAGTATAAATTCAATACAAACTAGAGAAGAAGAAAGATTTTCAACATACATAAACGAATTAGATAGAGTACTTGGTGGCGGTGTTGTAAAAGGTTCATTAGTACTTGTTGGTGGAGATCCTGGTATAGGAAAATCAACTCTTTTGATACAGGTTTCAAGTAATGTTGCAAACTCTGGTAAAAGAGTATTATATATATCAGGAGAAGAATCAGAATCACAAATAAAAATGAGGGCTCAAAGATTAGGAATTAATTCTAATAACTTATATATATTTGCAGAAAATAACTTAAGTATGATAGAAGCTCAATTAGAAACTATTGATCCACAACTTATAATACTAGATTCAATACAAACAGTATTTAGTCCAGAAATATCATCAGCTCCAGGTACTGTTAGCCAAATAAAAGAAGGAACTTCAAAATTTATGAAGATTTCAAAAAAAATGGGTATATCAACATTTATAGTTGGACATGTAACAAAAGAGGGATCTTTAGCTGGACCAAAATTATTAGAACATATGGTAGATACTGTTTTATATTTTGAAGGAGAAAGATATAATACATATAGATTAGTAAGAGCTGTAAAAAATAGATTTGGATCTACTAATGAACTTGGTGTATTTGAAATGGGTGATTTAGGATTAGTAGAACTTGAGAATCCATCAAAAATACTTATATCAGAAAAGCCTAAGGATGTAGCTGGATCAGTAATAATTTCTACGGTAGAAGGGACTAGACCGATGCTTCTAGAATTACAAGCATTAGTATCACCTACGAGTTTTGGTATACCAAAGAGAACAGCGAGTGGAGTAGATTATAATAGAGTTGGTATGCTTTTAGCAGTATTGGAAAAGCGAGTTGGATTACAAATACAAAATCAAGATGTATATATAAATGTTGTAGGAGGAATAAAGATAAATGAGCCTTCCATTGATTTAGGGATAGTAATATCAATAGCTTCTAGTTTTAGAAATCTTCCGGTAGATGAGAGTATAGCAGTTACAGGTGAAGTAGGATTAACTGGAGAAGTGAGAGCAGTTAGTTTTATAGAAAAAAGGATAGCAGAATGTAAAAAGCTTGGTTTTACTAAAATGGTTATTCCAAGAAATAATTATGAAGTAGTAAAAGATGTAAAAGGAATAGAAATTTGGCCTGTTGACAATTTAAGACAAGCAATAAATATAGTATTAGGGGGTAGTAAATAAAAATGGAGGATTTTCTGAATAATAAACATGTATTACATGCATTAAAGATGATATCTCCTGGAAGCCCATTAAGACAAGGATTAGAAAATGTTTTAAAAGCAAAAACAGGTGGGTTAATAGTTCTTGCAACAGATGAAGAAATAATAAGGGTAGTAGATGGAGGATTTAATATAAATGCGGATTATTCACCTTCATACTTATATGAATTAGCTAAGATGGATGGAGCTATAGTTCTTAGCTCAGATTCAAAGAAAATACTTTTTGCAAATGCACAATTAATACCTGATTACTCTATTTATACATCAGAAACCGGTACAAGGCATAGAACAGCAGAGAGAGTTGCTAAACAAACAGGTGCTATTGTAATAGCTATTTCTCAAAGAAGAAATGTAATAACTGTTTATAGAGGTGATCAAAAATACGTGCTAGAAGAAATATCAAAGATATTTACAAAAGCAAATCAAGCATTACAAACATTAGAAAAGTATAAATCAGTTTTAGATCAAGCTGTAATCAATTTAAATGCACTAGAATTCAATGATTTAGTAACTATTTACGATGTAGCTATTGTAATTCAAAAAATGGAAATGGTAATGAGGGTTACTAATATAATTGAAAAATATGTAATAGAATTGGGCGAAGAAGGAACTTTAGTTAGTATGCAGTTAGATGAACTAATGGGTACTACTAAAATTGACCAAAAGTTAATATTTAAAGATTATAGTAGGCATAATGTGGATATCAAAGAATTTAAGAAAAGAGTAAAAGGATTAACATCAGAAGAACTCGTAGATTTAGTTAATATGGCTAAGCTATTAGGATATAGCGGATTTTCAGAAAATATGGACATGGCAATAAAATCTAGAGGATATAGGATTCTTAATAAGATACATAGGCTTCCATCAACAATAATTGAAAATTTAGTAAACTATTTTGATAGTTTCCAAGAAATATTAGATGCAACTATTGAAGATTTAGATGATGTAGAAGGTATAGGAGAGATTAGAGCAACATATATTAAAAATGGTCTTATAAAAATGAAACAGTTGGTGTTATTAGATAGACATATATAATTAATGTTACCACTTTGTTCTTGAATATATTGGGTATTATGGATTATAATAAGTAAATATTAAGTATAAAATCAGGGGGTGAAAAATTGATACGTAAAATAATGAGAATAATAATTGGATTACTTGGATTTACTCTAGGTATGACTACGTATACAGCAGTAACAAAGGCTATACCAAATTTTGTATTTCTAGAAGGACAATATGGATTGATTGTGTCAGTAACTATAGGTGTAGTGATGGGACTTTTATTCTATATAATAGAGCCTTGGGTTTTGAAAAAATTTACAGATGTAGCTAGACTTGTAGATAAAGAAATATCAAGATATCCTCAAACAGATATATTATTAGGATCTATTGGTCTTATAGTTGGGTTTGTAATAGCTTACTTAGTAAGTGGATTAATGAGTTCAATACCTATATTTGGTGGAGTTCTATCATTCCTTACATATGGATTTATGGGATACTTAGGAATTAAAGTAGCCCTTAAGAGTAAAGATGATTTATTTAATATAGTTAAAATAGGAAAATTATCAACAGCAATGAAAGAAAAAGCTACTAAAAAAGAAGTTAAAGCAATACCTCCTAAAATATTAGATACTAGTGTTATAATAGATGGTAGAATTGCAGATATATGTAAAACAGGTTTTATAGAAGGAAAACTTATAATACCTAAATTTGTACTAGATGAATTACAACATATTGCAGATTCTTCAGATGATTTAAAAAGAGTTCGAGGTAGAAGAGGCCTTGATATATTAAATATAATTCAAAAAGAACTAGAAATAGAAGTTGAAATAAGTGAAGCTAGATTTGATGATATAGCTGAAGTTGATAGCAAACTTCTAAAATTAGCTCAAGTTTTAAATGGTAAAGTAGTTACAAATGACTATAATCTTAATAAAGTTGCTCAATTCCAAGGAGTTGAAGTTTTAAATATTAATGAATTAGCAAATGCAATAAAACCAGTTGCGATACCAGGTGAAGAAATGATAGTACAAGTAGTTAAAGAAGGTAAAGAAAATAGTCAAGGTGTAGCATATTTAGATGATGGTACAATGATAGTTGTAGATGGTGGAAGAAAACATATGGGTGAAACTATAAGAGTATTAGTTACATCAGTGTTACAAACACCAGCAGGAAGAATGATATTTGGAAAACCTAAAAATTAGTATTATAGAAATAGTCTTCGTATTTTCGAAGGCTTTTTCTATATAGAAAAATTGATTGTTATAATTTAATTTGAATGTATAATATTCTATAAAGAGGTGGATATATGAACGGTGTTGTTATAGTAGCAGCAGGTAGTGGGAGTAGAATGAAAATGGGAATAAATAAGCAATTTATAAAGTTAAATGAAAAAGAAATAATAGCTTATACAATAGAAAAATTCTATAATCATGATAATATAGGAGATATAGTTGTTGTAATAAAAAAAGAGGAAGAAGAATTCTTTAATAGGGAAATAATAAATAAATATAAATTTAAAAATATTAAAATAGCATTTGGTGGAAATGAGAGACAGGATTCTGTATATAATGGAATAAAGTTATTAAAAAAAGACTGTAAAATTGTTTTAATACATGATGGAGCAAGGCCATTTGTATTAAAAGAAACAATCGATAATTCTATAACAGAAGTAAAAACTTATAAGGCTGTAGTAGTAGGTGTACCAGTTAAAGATACTATAAAAGTAATAAATGATAAAAATGAGATAGTAGGTACTCCAAATAGAAGTGAATTATGGGCTGTTCAGACACCTCAAACTTTTGATTATAATATTTTATTAAAAGCATATGAAGATGCATTTGAAAATAATTTTTATGGAACTGATGATGCTATGTTAGTAGAACGTATAGGGTATACAGTTAAGATGATAGAAGGTTCATATAGCAATATAAAATTAACTACACAAGATGATATAAATATAGGTACTCAAATACTTAAAGTTTAGAGTTTATAGGAGGAAAAAAATGAGAGTTGGATTAGGATATGATGTTCATAAATTAGTAGAGGGAAGAAAATTAATAGTAGGTGGAGTAGATGTTCCACATGAAAAGGGATTATTAGGACATTCAGATGCGGATGTATTAGTACATGCTATAATGGATTCTATATTAGGAGCTCTTTCTCTTGGAGATATAGGTAAGCATTTTCCAGATACAGATGAAAAATTTAAGGCAGCAAATAGCATAAAATTATTAGAATTTGTTTATAATTTAATAAGAGAAAAAAGTTACATAATAGGAAATATAGACTGTACTATAATTGCACAAAGCCCTAAAATGGCTCCTTATATCAATAATATGAGAATTAATATTTCAAGAGCGTTAAATACAGATATAGATAATATAAATGTAAAAGCAACAACAGAAGAAGGTCTTGGGTTCACAGGTAAGAAAGAAGGTATAGCAGCTCAAAGTATATGTATATTAGTTAAAGTTGACAACTAATATTAAATAATATATTATTATTTTAATAACAAAAAATAAATAAATAATATATTATTTTAATAAAATTAAAGCTAAGATGAAGAAATAGTAAAAGTTGAAATCTTTACAGAGAGGGAAATAATGCTGAGAATTTCCAAGAAGAAACCTTTGAACCAATCTTCTAGCATAAAGGCGCTAACAAGTCTTTACGGTAGGGACCGTTATATCCCTTAAAGAGAGCTTTTGGGCTAACTAGAGTGGTACCGCGGAAATTCAACCTTTCGTCTCTATACATTTGTATAGAGATGAAAGGTTTTTTTATAATCTTTTAAATTAAAACTAGGAGGAAAATAAATTATGAAAATGTCTAAGATGTTAATATCAACATTAAAAGAAGTTCCATCTGATGCAGAGATAACAAGTCATCAATTAATGATGAGAGCTGGTATGATAAAGAAGATGGCGTCAGGAGTGTATAACCAATTACCGATGGGTTTAAGAGTTTTTAATAAAATACAAAATATAATAAGAGAAGAAATGAATTCAAAAGATGCACAAGAAATATTATGTTCAGGATTAATACCATCAGAGCTTTGGAAAGAATCAGGAAGATGGGATGTAATGGGGCCTGAAATGTTTAGACTTCAAGATAGAAATCAAAGAAGCTACTGCATGGGCCCAACTCATGAAGAAGTATTTACAGATATAATAAGACAAGAGGTTAATTCTTATAAACAACTTCCACTTAATTTATACCAAATACAAGTAAAGTATAGAGATGAAAGAAGACCAAGATTTGGTGTTATGAGAACTAAAACCTTTACAATGAAAGATGCTTACAGTTTTGATATAAATCAAGAAGGATTAGATAAATCATATCAAGATATGTTTGAAGCATATACAAATATATTTGCGAGATGTGGATTAGAAAATAGTCCAGTTCAAGCAGATTCAGGAGCTATGGGTGGTTCTGCATCAGCTGAATTTATGGTTAAATCAGAAGTTGGAGAAGATGAAATAGTATTCTGTAGTGGATGTGATTATGCAGCCAATATAGAAAAAGCTGAGTCAGTAAATTATGAAACTAATAAAGATGAAATGAAAGAGTTAAAAGAAGTTCATACTCCAGGGGTATCTACAATAGACGCTTTATCAGAATTCTTTAAAATAGATGCAGGTAAGTTTGCAAAAACTTTAATATACTATGCAGATGGAAAAAGCGTAGCAGTAGTAGTAAGAGGCGATAGAGAAGTTAATGAAACTAAAGTGAGTAATGCTATAGGCGGAGCGGTAGAATTTGAACTTGCTAGTGAAACAACTGTAAAAGAAGTAACTGGTGCAGAAGTTGGATTTGCAGGACCAATAGGAATAAAAGCTGATTACTTATTTATAGATCAAGAAATAGTTGATCAAAGTAACCTAGTAGTAGGTGCAAATAAATCTGAATATCATATAGAAAATGTTAACTATGGAAGAGATTTTGAAGGTATGGTTGGGGATTTTAGAAATGTAGAAGAAGGCGATAAGTGTACTAAATGTGGAAGTTCTTTAGAAGTAGCTAGAGGTGTAGAAGTTGGGCATATATTTAAATTAGGTACTAAATATTCAGAATCTATGGGAGCAACTTATTTAGATAAAAATGGTAAGTCACAATTAATAGTTATGGGATGCTATGGAATTGGTGTTGAAAGAACAGCAGCAGCTGTAATAGAGCAACATCATGATGAACATGGTATAGTATGGCCTTTAGCTATAGCTCCATATCAAGTAGTAGTTGTACCAGTAAACATGAAAAAAGACGAACAAATACAAGCTGCTGAAAAAATATATAATGAATTAAAAGATATGGGAGTGGAAGTACTATTAGACGATAGAGATGAAAGAGTTGGAGTTAAGTTCAAAGATAATGAACTTATAGGTATACCAATTAGAATAACTGTAGGTAAAGATATAACAGATGGAAAAGTAGAATTTAAATTAAGAGAAGCTTCAGAAAAAGAAGTAATATCTTTAGATGAAATAAAATCTAAAGTAGAAGCTCAATTTATAAAGAATAACGTAAAATTAGGATGATTTAAATAGTAAGTAGTATACATATCCACGAACTTGTTAACATTTTTAATTAAAATGTGGATATATATACTACTTTAATTATGAATTAGATTAAAATTATCCACAAAATATATTATAATAAATAATAGTGTTTTTAATTCAATTGGATAAAATAAGATTATAATAAATATATTATTTGATATTATGAATACATATTAAAATTAGAGGAGGTAACAACATGAGTGTAAGAGTAAGATTTGCTCCAAGTCCAACTGGGTTTGTTCATATAGGTAGTTTAAGAACTGCTTTATATAATTACTTATTTGCAAAGAAAATGGGTGGAGAATACATATTAAGGGTAGAAGATACAGATCAAACAAGATTAGTAGAAGGTGCAATAGAAAATATGCTTACTGGTATGGCTTGGGGTGGAGTTAATCATACTGAAGGTGTTTTACTAGATAAAAATGGAAATATAACTCAAAAGGGTGAATATGGTCCATACGTACAATCTGAAAGATTAGACATATATAAAGAGTATATAAAAGAATTATTAGATAGTAAAAAGGCATATTACTGTTTTTGTACAAAAGACAGATTAGATGAAGTAAGAGAAAAGCAAAAAGAATCTGGAGATACACCAAAATATGATGGTCATTGCAGAGATCTTACTAAGGAAGAAGTAGAAGTAAAGATTGCTGAAGGTGTTCCCTATGTTATAAGATTAAGATTACCTGAAAATCATGTTATAAAGTTTACTGATTTAGTTAGAGGAGAGACCGAATTCAATACTAACGATTTAGATGATCAAGTCTTAATAAAAACAGATGGATTCCCAACTTATCATTTTGCAGTTGTAGTTGATGACCATTTAATGAAAATAACTCATGTAATAAGAGGAGAGGAATGGGTTTCTTCAACTCCAAAACATGTTTATCTATATGAAGTATTTGGATGGGAAGCTCCAACATTTGTACATTTACCAAATATACTTAATAGCGAAAAGAAGAAGTTAAGTAAGCGACATGGTGATGTTGCAGTTGAAGATTTTAAGAGAAAAGGATACCTACCAGAAGGATTAATTAACTATGTTGCATTAGTAGGATGGTCTCCAGAAGATAACCAAGAGATATTTACTATGGAAGAATTAGAAAATTCATTTTCAGTAGAAAGAGTATCTAAGAGCGGTGGAGTATTTGATACAGAAAAATTAAATTGGGTTAACCAACATTATATAAAAGACGCAGATGATAGTTATTTAACAGATTTAGCATTACCATTCTTAATAGAAGCGGGCTTTATAACAGAAGAAGAAGTAACGACTAAGTATAATTTTATAGTCGACATGGTATCAGTACTTAAAGAAAAATTACAATATATAAAAGAGATAACTAATCATGCTTCAATATTCTTTGGAGATAAAATAGAATTAGAAACTGAAGAATGTAGAGAATTTTTAAACTTAGAACATATACCGACATTACTAGATGCACTACAAGAAAAAATAGAAAAAGTTGAAATTATAGATGAAGCTTTTGTAAAGACAATGTTTAAAGAAATACAAAAAGAACATGGAATAAAAGGTAAAAATTTATTCATGGGATCAAGAATAACATTAACAGGACAAATGCATGGACCAGATTTACCAAAAACTATGGAAGTTTTAGGTAAGGATACTTGTTTAAATAGAATATCTTATGTAAAAAATAATGTTTTATAATAAAAAAAGTTCGCTAATTTAAATGCGAACTTTTTTTTATTAAGGTTGATTCCTCTATTTAAGATATATTTGTCAAAAATAGAAGGTTGATTATATATTATGGTAAAACAAGTAATTTTATACTGAAAAAAATAGGTATTAAAACATTATAGTAAATAAATTAAATATGATAAAGAAGACTCATAATAATATGAAATTAAAGTTAGTTAGTCTTGGTGTGTTAGCTTAAATATAACTGTTTGTGTTTTGCTGTGGTAATAATAATGATAAAATAGAAAAATCTAAAAAAATAGAAAGAGAAGATAATGACATAGTAGGGCTTTACCTAATCAAAAAATTAGAAAATGTAAAATATTATGTAATTATTTGATGAATGAATTTATTTAGAATAGTGAAGGGATTTTATAGAATAAACCTAATATATTAAAACGGCATGAAATTAAGAAATAATTACAAAAATTGATTAATGAAGTTTTGTTTTAATACAGGGGGGTAACTATGTATAGTAGTATAGATGATGTTAAAAAAGAATTGAAAGAACTATGTGGTCAATATGTAAATATACTAGAAAAATTAAAAGAAGAAAATGTTATAAATGAAGAAACTTTTGAAATATGTAGTTCAAGTAAAGTTCTATTTTTAGAAGAATAATTTTAAATATAAAATTTTTTGAAATTATAAGGATATAATAGTAATACTATTAATTATAAGGGTTTTAAACTATAATATTATGGTAAGATATAACAAAGTAGCGAGGTGATTAGTATGAAATTATATAATACATTAACTAGAAAGAAAGAAGAATTTGTTCCATTAGAAAAAGGTAAGGTAAAAATGTATGTATGTGGTCCTACTGTGTATAATTATATTCATATAGGTAATGCAAGGCCATTTATAATATTTGATACTTTAAGAAGATATTTAGAGTATAGAGGATATGATGTTAATTTTGTTCAAAATTTTACAGATGTTGATGATAAAATAATAAAAAGAGGGAATGAAGAACAAATATCTCCAAAAAAAGTTGCTGATAAATATATAGCTGAATACTTTGTAGATGCAGATGGACTAGGAATAAAAAGAGCTAATGTGCATCCAAGGGTTACAGATAATATACAAGAGATAATAGATTTTGTTAAAGATTTAGAAGACAAAGGATACGCGTATGAAGTAAATGGAGATGTATACTTTGATACCAAAAAATTTGAAGGTTATGGCAAACTTTCAAAGCAAAACCAAGATGATTTAGAAGCTGGATCTAGAATTGAGGTAAATAGCCAAAAAAGACATCCTATGGATTTTGTTCTGTGGAAATCAAAAAAACAAGGTGAACCAGGTTGGAATAGTCCTTGGGGAGAAGGTAGACCAGGCTGGCATATAGAATGTTCAGTTATGTCTAATAGATACTTAGGTGAAACTATAGATATTCATGCTGGAGGTCAAGATTTAGCATTTCCACATCATGAAAATGAAATAGCTCAAAGTGAAGCTAGAAGTGGAAAAACATTCTCTAATTATTGGGTACACAATGGATATATAAATATAAATAATGAAAAAATGAGTAAATCTAAAGGGAACTTCTTCACTGTAAGAGACATAGCTAACTCTTACGATTTAGAAATAGTTAGATTCTTTATGTTATCAGCTCATTATAGAAATCCAGTTAACTTTAGTGATGAAATGTTAGCTCAATCTAAAACAGGATTAGAAAGACTTTACAATGCAAAAGAAAAGTTAGAATTTATAATAAGTAATCTATTAGAATCTAGTATAAAAGAAGAAGAAAAAAAAATAGTTACAGAATTAGAAGAATTTAGAGCTAAGTTTATAAATTCCATGGAAGATGATATAAATACAGCAGATGCTATAAGTGTAATATTTGAATTATCTAGATTTATAAATACTAACATAAATGAAAATTCATCATTAGAATTTGCTACAAAGTGTTTAGGTGAATTTAATGAATTAACTACTGTCTTAAATATAGTTAATAAAAAAAATGATGATATATTAGATGAAGAAATAGAGAATTTAATAAAAAAGAGAGTAGATGCTAAAAAAAATAAAGAATTTAAACTAGCAGATGATATAAGACAACAATTGCTAGATAAAGGAATAATTTTAGAAGATACTAGACAAGGTACTAAATGGAAGAGAGCATAAAATATGAATAAAATAGAACTAATAACGATATCTCCATTAGTATTAGCTTATATAGGTGATACTATATATGAATCAAATATAAGAGAATACTTAATAAGAAAGAATATAAATAGAAAAGTTAATGACCTTCATAAATCAGCAGTAAAGTATGTTAGAGCAAAAGCTCAAGCTACAGTAATGCATGAATTAGAAATACAATTAACTGAAGAAGAACTAAGAATTTACAAAAGAGGAAGAAATCAAAAATCTCATACATCTCCTAAAAATGGAGATATCATAGATTACAAACAAGCAACAGGTTTTGAAGCTTTAGTAGGATATTTACATTTAGGAGATGAAAAAGAAAGACTTGAGTATATAATTTCTGAAGCAATAAAGATTATTGAAAAGAATATGTGATATAAAAAAGTATTGCTTTAATTAGCGATACTTTTTATCTTTAATATATATTTTTATAAGATAACTAATGTATAATAGTATCTATAAATTATTAAAAAGGAGGCGGCTAAGTGATGAAAGTAAAATTATTATCCCATACACCAGAGCCAGAAAAAGTTATATCTATGGCTGCTAAGCTGTGCTATTCATCTGTTGGAGTTGAAGGTATAAAGGAAAATTTAACTGAAGAAAGTATAAATAAATTTTTAAACATGTTAATTAATATAGGACATGAATCACCTTTAGAGCATGTTTCATTTACTTTTGCAGTAGAAGGAATATCTAGAGCATGTTCACATCAAATAGTTAGACATCGTATAGCTAGTTATTCACAACAAAGTCAACGATATGTTAAATTAAATCAATTTGAATATATAATTCCTAAGGAAATAAGTGAACTAGAGGAAGCTAGAGAATTATTTATAGAAGCTATGAAACAAGATCAAGAGACATATGATAAGTTAGTGGATATACTATTTAAAAAACACTATAATAATTTAATAAAAGATGGAAAAAATGAAAAAGACTCAAAAAGAGATGCTGAAAAAAAAGCGATAGAAGATGCTAGATATGTATTTCCTAATGCATGTGAAACTAAAATGGTATTTACTATGAATACAAGAAGCTTATATAATTTCTTAGACCATAGATGTTGTGAAAGAGCTCAATGGGAAATAAGAGAGTTAGCTACAGAAATGTTAAGACAATTGAAAGAAGTGGCTCCTATATTATTTAAAAATAGTGGACCAAATTGCGTTAAAGGGTCTTGTCCTGAAGGTAAAATGACATGCGGTGAGATAGTATCAATAAGAGAAAAATTCAAGAATTTGTAGGCGGTGGAAAATTTGGCAATAATAGAAGGAAGAAATCCTGTAATAGAAGCAATAAAAAATGATAGAGAAATAGATAAAATAATGGTAGCTAATTCTGCAAAAGAAGGTTCTATCAAAAAAATAATAGGAATGGCTAAAGAAAAAAATCTAATTATTCAATATGTTGATAGAAATAAATTAGATGAAATAAGTACAAGCCATTCACATCAAGGGGTAATAGCCCAAGTAAGTGAACATAAATATCATGAATTAGATGACTTGATAAAAAGTATTAAAGAAAAAGGAGAAGATCCATTCTTTATAATCTTAGATGAGATAACAGATCCACATAACCTTGGAACAATAATAAGAACAGCTGATGCAGTAGGAGCACATGGTGTAATAATACCAAAAAGAAGGTCAGTACATATAACTCCAGTTGTAGTTAAAGCATCAGCTGGTGCGATAGAATATGTACCAGTCTGTAAAGTAACCAATATAGTAAATACAATAAAGAAATTAAAAGAAGAAGGTCTATGGATAGCAGCAGCTGATATGGATGGACAAGTCTTCTATGAGCAAAATCTTACAGGAGCACTAGGATTAGTAATAGGAAGTGAAGGTTTTGGTATATCTAGATTAGTTAAGGAAAATTGTGATTTTACAGTTAAAATGCCTATGATAGGGAATGTAACATCATTAAATGCATCAGTAGCTGGTGGAATTCTTTTGTATGAGATATTTAAACAAAGATCAGGCATAAAGTAACTTAAATGAGAAGAAATATAAAAAAGTATTTAATAGTAGATGGTTATAATATTATAAATGCATGGGATGAATTACAAATTATAGCAAAAACAGATTTAGAATATGCAAGAGATAAACTTATTGATACTATTATTGAATATGCAGAATTTACAGGAAGAAAAGCAATAATAGTTTTTGATGCATACAATGTTAAAAGTACTAAAGAAAAAGTAGACTTCAGAAAGCATATAACAATAGTTTATACGAAAGAACATCAAACAGCAGATAGTTATATAGAAAAATATATAAGTTCTTTATCTAAATATGATGATGTTAAAGTAGCAACTAATGATTATGCAGAACAACAAATAGTATTAGGTAAAGGTGCATCAAGGATATCATCAAGAGAATTAAAATTAGATTTAGATAGTGCAAAGACGAAAATAAGAGAAAAACATAGTAGTATGGGGAAAAAGATTCAACGAAATTGGTTGGAGGATAGGCTAGATAAGGAAACATTGTCGAAACTTGAGAACATTCGTAGAAAGCATTGAAAATACTAGATTTATAAGCGTATAATATATCTATGAAAATGTTTTATTGGGGGAGATTTTAAATGTTAATAGCAAATGATAAATACTATGAAGTAATAGATAATTCTCAGCAAGATGAATACGATTTGGTATTAAAAGCTAGTAAAGGGGACAAAATAGCTTTAGAATACATTATTAAAAAATACAAAAACTTTGTAAAAGCAAAAGCAAAGTCATATTTTTTAATAGGTGCAGATAAAGAAGATATAATTCAAGAAGGTATGATAGGGCTTTATAAAGCAGTTAGAGACTTTGATGGAAGTAAGACAAACTCATTTAAATGTTTTGCTGATATATGTATAACAAGACAAATAATAACAGCAATAAAAACGGCTACAAGACAAAAACATATACCGCTTAATTCTTATGTATCTTTGAATAAACCAATATATGATGAAGAATCAGAACGTACACTTTTGGATATTATAGCTACGAGTATGGTAACTGATCCAGAAGAACTTATAATTAGTAAAGAGGAATTAAGACGTATTGAATCTAAAATAAATGAACTATTAAGTGAACTAGAGCAAGAAGTTTTAGAGTTATATCTAAATGGTAAGTCATATCAATATATAGCAGATAAGCTTGAAAGAGATGTAAAATCAATAGATAATGCTCTACAAAGAGTCAAGAGAAAATTAGAAAAACATCTTGAAAACAGACATGATTAATAGTAAAATACT
>JAVXLU010000018.1:11631-25922 GCA_036646635.1 Romboutsia sp. | reverse complement strand
AACAAAGGAGGTCATAACGATGGCAAGAGTTAAAAAAGCTATGAACGCTCGTAAAAAACATAAAAAAGTGTTAAAACTTGCAAAAGGATTCAGAGGATCTAGAAGTAAATTATTTAGACCAGCTAATACATTCGTAATGAAGGCGTTAAAGAACGCATATATAGGTAGAAAGTTAAAGAAGAGAGACTTCAGAAGACTTTGGATACAAAGAATAAATGCAGGAACTAGAGCTCACGGATTATCTTACTCTAGATTCATGAACGGATTAAAATTAGCAGGAATAGAAGTTAACAGAAAAATGTTATCTGAAATGGCTATACATGATGAGCAAGGATTTGCTAAGTTAGTAGAAGTTGCTAAATCAAAATTAGTTTAATATAAACTATTAAGAAGCTATAACTCATAATGAGTTATAGCTTTTTTGTCTATTAAAAAGTAAGTATTAATTGATAATTTTACATAAAAAAGGGAAACTATATTTATGATTAAAATTTAATTTATATTAAATAAAAAATGAATAGGTGAATTATTGTTTTTACATAAAAATTGGAATATAATAGAGTAATGATTGTAAAGATATGAATAAAAAATTAAATTAAAATATCATATAAAAATTTATAAAGGAGGCATATATTATATTGAAAATAATATTAAAAAAGATTGCCACGTACATAAATAGATTAGAATCTACTCAGATAATGGTAGCAGGATTTGCAATTATTATATTAATAGGGGCATTTTTATTAAATTTACCAATAGCTACTCAGAGTGGTGAAAGTATAGGATTTATAGATGCATTATTTACATCTACTTCCGCAGTTTGTGTTACAGGTTTAATTATGGTTGATACTGCAACATATTGGAATCTATTTGGACAAATAGTAATAATTTGCTTAATACAAATTGGTGGACTTGGATTTATGACTGCAACTACTATGTTTGCATTGTTGATGAAAAAAAGAATAAACTTAAGAGAGAGGCTTTTAATACAGGAGGCATTAAACCAAATAGATTTATCGGGATTAGTTAAATTAACAAGATATGTAATACTTATAACATTTATAATAGAAGGAACTGGTGCATTAATTTTGTCAACAATATTTATACCTCAATTTGGAACAGCAAAAGGTATTTGGTATAGTATATTCCATGCAATATCAGCATTTTGCAATGCAGGATTTGATTTAATGGGATCTTATACTGGACAATTTTCATCATTAACATCATATATGAATAATTTTACCGTGACAATGACAGTATCAATCCTTATAATATTAGGTGGATTAGGGTTTCCCGTAATATTAGATATAATAAGAAATAGAAAAATATCTAAATTAAACCTACATTCAAAGATAGTTTTACTTACAACAATTATACTTGTAGGAATAGGTATGGCAGTTATAATTATTGTAGAATTTAACAATCCAGCTACTTTAGGTAATTTAGATATAGGTGGAAAAATATTAGCATCATTCTTCCAATCTGTAACTTCAAGAACCGCAGGATTCAATACTATTGATTTAGCGTTAATGAATCAAGGAAGTATATTTATAATGATTATATTAATGTTTATAGGAGCATCTCCAGCATCTACGGGTGGAGGTATAAAAACTACAACTTTAGCGACATTAATACTTGCAGTAAGAAGTTTTATATTTGGAAAAGCTGATATAGAAGTTTTTGAAAGAAGAGTATCAGATGTTACAGTAAAGAAATCATTAGGAATATTTTTTATAGCAATATCAGTAGTTGTATTTGGAACACTACTTATATCAATAACAGAGCCAGGATTTACTTTAGTTGAAGCTGGATTTGAAGTTGTTTCAGCTTTTGCAACAGTAGGACTTAGCATAGGTGGAAGTCCAACTTTAAGTCTTATTGGAAAGATTTTAATAATGTTATTTATGTTTATGGGAAGAGTTGGATCTTTAACTATTTTCATGGCTATAATATCAAAGGGGATAAAGAAAAGTCCACCTATTAGATATCCAGAAGGAAAAATTATAGTAGGTTAAATTATATAAATAAAAAGATGAAAAAATAGAGTAATTAATTTTGTATTGAGAGGAAAAATATTATGAAACAATATATAGTTATAGGGTGTGGAAGATTTGGTGCTTCAGTAGCTACAACGATGCATTTATTAGGTCATCAAGTAATGGCTATAGATAAAAGTGAAGAAGTAATTCAAAATATAGCTGATAAAGTTACACATGCGGCAATAGTAGATGTTACAGATGAACAATCATTAAGATCTTTAGGTCTTGGTAATTTTGATGTAGCAATAATTGCAATAGGATCGGATATAAGAGCATCTATAATGGCTACTCTTATAGCTAAAGAGATGGGAGTATCTCAAATTGTATGTAAAGCTAAAGATGAGTTACAAGCTAAAGTTTTATATAAAATAGGTGCAGATAGAGTAGTATTCCCTGAAAGAGACATGGGAGTAAGAGTTGCACATAATTTAGTATCAGATAATATATTAGATCATATAGAACTAGATCCAGAATACTCAATTGTTGAAATAGTTACACCGACTAATTGGGTTGGAAGAACTTTAGTTGAATTAGAATTAAGAGCAAGATATGAAATAACAGTACTAGCTATAAAGTGTGGAAAAAATATAAATGTTACACCAGCACCAGATGAAGAACTTAGATTAGGTAGTATATTAGTTGTAATTGGACAAAATAGTAAGATAAGTAGTATAGCTTCAGAAAATAATGATTTAACTAGGAGAAAGTAGTAATGGCTATAATGATAACTGCTAAAGAAAATGAAAAAGTAAAATATACTAAATCGTTACTAAAGTCAAAATATAGAAATAAAGAATCTAAATTTGTAATAGAAGGGTTTAGAATAGTAACTCTAGCGATAGAATGTAATGCAGATTTAGATTATATATTTATAAATGAAGATTTTGAAAATAAAGATGAACATATAAAATTTTTAGGAATTTTAAATAAAAAAAATATAAAAATATATAAAACTACAAATAAAATATTTAATGAGTTAGTAGACACGGAAAGTACTCAAGGTATATTAGGTGTTGTTAAATTTAAATCTAAAGATATAGAAACTAGCTTAAATGATGAAAATAGATTTGTATTGATTTTAGATAGAATACAAGATCCTGGTAATATGGGAACTATAATAAGGACAGCGGATGCAGTAGGGGTTGATGCAATAATAGCTTTAAAAGGATGTGTAGATATATATAATCCTAAAGTGATAAGATCAACTATGGGATCAATATTTGATATGAATGTAATTTATGCTAATCAAGATGAAGCTATAAGAATACTTAAATTAAAGAACTTTGATATAGTATCTAGTTACTTAAATACGGATAACTTTTATAATAATATAGAATATAATCATAAAGTAGCTTTAGTTATAGGAAATGAAGCTAATGGAATAAATGATGAATTAGTATCAAAGTCAGATGTATTGGTTAAAATACCGATATATGGTAAGGCAGAATCATTAAATGCTGCGATAAGTTCAGCGATATTAATGTATGAGATAAAGAAATACTTAGTTTAATATATTGTAAGGAATATAATTGTTATGTTATAATTATATATAAAAAAATATTTTAAATGCAATGAAAGAGAAAAGTATTTTGAATTAACTTAGCTCAGAGATAAGTACCAAGGCTGTAAGTACTTTCTAAGATATCAAAAGAAGTTCCCTCTGGAGTATTAAAACTGAAATTTATAGTAGGTTTTAACGTTAAAACGCGTTAAGTTTATTAGAGGTGGTTTATTATTAATTTAATAAGCTACTAGGGTGGTACCGCGAAATTATAGTCTTTCGTCCCTAGATAGGGATGAAGGGCTTTTTTTAATATAAAAAAACAGAAAGGGTGATAGTAGTGCAAGAAAAATTACTTAATTTACAAGAAGCGGCTTTAAATGAAATTAAAGATGCATCTAGTATAGAAGTTTTAGAAAGCTTGAGAGTTAAATACTTAGGTAAAAAAGGTGAGATAACTGCTATTCTTAAAGAAATGGGTAAGTTATCAGCAGAAGAAAGACCAGTTATAGGTCAAGTTGCTAATAAGGTAAGAGAATCAATAGAAGAAACAATATCATCTAAGAAAGAAGAATTAAAATCAATAGAACAGCAAAAACAATTAGCTGAAGAAGTTATAGATGTTACAATGCCATCAACAGAAGTTATGGTAGGAAAAAAACATCCGATATCTCAAATAATAGATGAAGTAAGTGAAATATTTATGGGAATGGGATTCTCTATAGCAGAAGGCCCAGAAGTTGAAACTGTAGCGAATAACTTTGATGCATTAAATGCCCCAAAAGATCATCCATCAAGAGATATGAGTGATACATTCTATATAAATAGTGAATTATTGCTTAGAACTCAAACTTCTCCAGTTCAAGTTAGAACTATGAAGAGCCAAGAGCTACCTATAAAAATAGTATCTCCAGGTAGATGTTTTAGATTTGATTCTCCAGATGCTACACATTCACCAATGTTCCATCAGATAGAGGGGCTTGTAGTAGGTAAAGACGTTACAATGGCACAATTAAAAGGAACATTAAATATGTTCGTTAAGAAATTATTTGGAGAAGAAACTAAAACTAAATTTAGACCTCATAATTTCCCATTCACAGAACCAAGTGCAGAAGTAGATGTTACATGTTTTAAGTGTGATGGTGCAGGATGTAGTATGTGTAAAGGTGAAGGTTGGATAGAAATACTAGGAGCAGGAATGGTACATCCAAATGTACTTAGAAACTGTGGAATAGATCCAGAAGTTTATAGTGGATTTGCATTTGGTATGGGTGTAGATAGAATTACTATGCTTAAGTATGAAATAGATGATATAAGATTATTATTTGAAAATGATATGAGATTTTTAGAACAATTTTAATTAGGAGGAATTCAAAATGTTAGTACCTGTAAAATGGCTTAGAGATTATGTAAATATAGATAAAGAAACTCAAGAATTTGCTGATATGATGACTATGACAGGATCAAAAGTTGAAAAAGTAGAATTCTATGGAAAAGAAACAAATGAAGTTGAAGTATGTAAAATACTAGAAATAGAACAACATCCAGATGCTGATAGATTAAAAGTTACAAAGGTTGAGGTTGCAAATGGAGAAGTGCTTCAAATAGTAACAAATGCAACTAATATAGATGTTGGGGATTTTGTACCTGTTGCTAGAATAGGTGCAGTATTACCAGGAGATTTCAAAATAAAGAAAGGTAAGTTAAGAGGAGTATTATCAGAAGGAATGTTCTGTGGTGCTGAGGAATTAACTATACCTTCTCAATATGTTGAAGATTACAAAAAAGATGGGATATATATATTAGACCATCAAGATTCATTTGAATTAGGAATGGATGTAAGAGATATTTTAGGGGTTAATGATGCCCTAATAGAGTTTGAAATAACTTCAAATCGACCTGATTGCAGATCAATAATAGGTATAGCTAGAGAAGCAGCGATTACTTTAGGAAGCGAATTTAAGTATCCTCAAATAAAAGTAAATGAGTCTAATGAAGCTATAAATTTTGGTATTAAAATAGAAACAAATTTATGTAATAGATATTGTGGAAGAGTTGTAAAAGATGTAAAAATAGGCCCATCTCCATACTGGATGCAAAGAAGGCTTATAGAAGCTGGAATGAGACCTGTAAACAATATAGTAGATATAACAAATTATGTTATGATAGAGTTAGGTCAACCACTTCATGCCTTTGATTTAGAAGATGTTAAAACTAATAATATGGTAATTAAAACAGCTTTAGAAGGTGAGAAATTTACTACATTAGATGGCGTTGAAAGAACATTAACTTCTAATATGATAGTTGTAGGTAATGGAGAAAAAACATTAGATTTAGCTGGAGTAATGGGTGGAGAAAATTCTGAAATAAAAAATACAACTACATCTATATTCCTTGAAGGTGCTAATTTTGCAAAAGAAAGCATAAGATCTACTTCTAAAAAGTTAGGATTAAGAACTGAAGCATCATCAAAATTCGAAAAAGGTATAGATGCAAACTTAGCACTAGAGGGTATAAATAGAGCAGCTCAGCTAATTGAAGAATTAGGATGTGGAACGGTACTTAAAGGAACAATAGATAAGTATCCTAATAAACAAGAAGTACAAAAATTAACTGTTAATCCTCAAAGAATAAATGCATTATTAGGTGTTAATGTTTCTATGGATCAGTTCTTAAATATATTAAAAAGTTTAGAATTCAAATGTAATTTAATCAGTTCTGACAAATTGGAATTAGAAGTTCCGAGTTTTAGATTAGATATATCTGAAGATGCAGATATATTAGAAGAAATAGCTAGAATATATGGATATGAAAATATACCATCAGCTGATTTAGAGGGAAATGCTACTGCTGGTGTTAAAACAAACATCCAAAAATTTACTGATAAAGTAAAATTAAGTGCTGTTTCAGCAGGATTAAATGAAATATTAACTTATTCATTTGTAAGTCCTAGGGGTGTAGATAAAATCAATCTAGCACAAGATGATGATAAGAGAAACTTTGTAAAGATAATAAATCCATTAGGTGAAGAAACCTCTGCAATGAGAACAACTTTAATACCTAATATGTTAGATGTAATATCTACAAATATATCTCATAAAGTAGAATCAGTAAAAGCTTTTGAATGTGGAAATACATTTACCCCACAGGATGGTTTACCAGTTGAAACAAAGAAATTATGTATTGGTATGTATGGTAAGGATGTTGATTTCTTTGTATTAAAAGGAGTTATAGAAACTATATTAAATAATGTAGGACTAAAAGATTATGAAATAGAACCAGAAACTACAAATACAACATTCCACCCTGGTAGATGTGCAAAAATAGTGTATAATAATATATATATAGGTACTTTTGGAGAATTACATCCAAATGTAGATGAAAACTATAACTTAGGGCAAAGAGTATATATTGCAGAAATAAATTCCGACTTAGTATTTGAAAACTGTAGTGGAGTAAAAATTTATAAGCCACTACCAAAATATCCATCTTCATCTAGAGATATAGCATTAATAGTTAAAGATGAAGTATTTGTAAAGCAAATAGAAGATATAATAAAATCTAACTCATGTGGATTAGTTGAAAGTTATAAACTATTTGATGTTTATAAAGGATCTCAAATAGAAGAAGGATATAAATCAATAGCGTACTCTTTAATATATAGAAGTAGCGAAAAAACTTTAACTGATGAAGATGTAGCAAAAGTACATGATAAGATATTAAGTGAGCTAAGTGAAAAACTAAACGCAAACTTAAGATCAAACTAACTAACGTAAGGGGCGTGTTAGTATGAATAAGGTAATGGTAAAAATTAATGGGTCTGAATATCCAATGGTTGGAGATAAGTCAGAGCAACATATGATGGCTGTTGCATCGTATGTTGATAAAGAGATGAGTAAAGTTATAGAATCAAATCCTAGATTAAGTAGTTCTGTTTCAGCTATAGTAACAGCAGTAAACATTACAGATATTTTATTTGAATGTTCTGAGTCAAATGATGAATTAGTTAATGAAAATGAGGAATTAAGAAAAAAAGTTGGTTCAACAGATGAAGAATTAAAGTTAGAAATTAGAAAATTACAACTTAAACTTCAATCAAAAGATATTGAAAAAGTTGATAGTGAAGAAAAAATAGAAAAATTAGCTAAGTTGCTAGAATCTCAAAAATCTGAGATACTAGAATTAGAAAATAAAGTTGAATCTTCTAAAGAACAATTGAATAGTTATAAAACTCAAATAGAAGAATTAAAAGCTGAATATGAAGAAGCTGATGAAAGAGCTAAAATTGCAGAAAGTTTAGCATCAGAGTTCCAAAATAAAGCATATAAAGTACAATTAGAAAAAACAGAACTTGAAAATGAAGTAAAATATATGAGAGCAATGAGATAGTAAAAAATTAAAACCTTCAGGATAACCTGAAGGTTTTAATTTTTATAATTAGGGATATTATAAATATAGTATATATTGAGCGATAGATGTATATGAAGTAAATTTAAAATATTATATATATATAGATTAAGTAATTTTTTTTAGGAGGGCAATATGAAAGACGTAGAATTATTAGCACCAGTTGGTTCAATTGAATCATTAAAGGCAGCTGTTCAAAATGGAGCAAATGCAGTATATCTTGGAGGGAAAGACTTTAGTGCTAGAGCATCAGCAAACAACTTTGATAGAAATGAATTAAAAGAAGCAGTTAGATATGCTCATATAAGAGATGTACAAGTATTTGTAACGACTAATACTTTAATAAAACAAAATGAAATACATGATTTTGTAGAATACGCAAAATTTTTATATGACATAAATGTAGATGCAATAATACTTCAAGATATAGGGATAGCGAGACTTATAAAGAAAATACTACCTGATTTTGAACTTCATGCAAGTACTCAAATGGTAGCCCATTCTTTAGAAGATGTAAAATATTTAGAATCAGTTGGGTTTGATAGAGTAGTTTTAGCTAGAGAAGTAAGTGTAGATGAAATTAAATATATATGTAATAACTGTAAAGCAGATATAGAAGTATTTGTTCATGGAGCTTTGTGTGTATGCTATTCGGGGCAATGTTTAATGAGTTCTATGATAGGGAATAGGTCAGGAAATAGAGGAAGATGTGCTCAACCATGTAGACAAAAATATGAACTTATAGATGTTAATACAGGTGAAGTTATAAATAGTAGTGGGGATTATCTATTAAGTCAAAGAGATTTAAGCACAATAGAAGAAATTGATAAAATAATAGATGCTGGTGTACATTCTTTAAAAATAGAAGGAAGAATGAAAAAACCAGAATATGTAGCAACCGTTGTTGGGGGTTATAATGATGCAATAAAACAATATCAAACTACCAAAAAATTAAAGATATCAAATGAAACTATAAATGACCTTCATATAATATTTAATAGGAAATTTACAAAAGGGCTTATATTAGGTGATGTAGGAGAAGATGTAATGAACTCTGAGATACCTAATAATCAAGGTCTATATATAGGAAAAGTTTTAGATTGTAATAAAAAGACTAAAAGGCTTAAGATGATTTTAGAAAATACACTTAAAAAAGGTGATGGAATAAATTTAGGTGGAGGAACTATAGGAAGAATAATAAAAAATGGAGAAATAACTACAATAGGTTATAAAGGTGATTTAATAGAATTAGATTTTATTGGTGAAGCTAAAAGAGGACAAGTCGTATTTAAAACTTCAGATAGTGAATTAATAGATAGAGTGCAAGCTACATTTAAACAAGAAAAAGAACTTATTAAAAATGATATAGATGCTAGTATAGCTATAAAATTAGGACAAAAACCAGTATTAAGAATATATGATACTAAAGGAAATGAAGCTAGTATAATAGGTGATAAAATAGTTGAAGAAGCTATGAAAGTAGCACTAAGTCAAGAAAAAGTAGAAACCCAAATGAATAAAATGGGTAATACACCATATTTATTAAGAAATTTAGAAATAGATTTAGATGATAATATAAGTTTACCAATAAGTATATTAAATCAAATGAGAAGAGATTGTATTGAAATTTTAGATGAAGAAAGAGTTAAAATAAAAAATAGAAATTACAAAGATAAAATAGTAAAATATAATCCAATAAAGGTGAGTAGAAATAATAAAGAAAGTATATCTGTAAAAGTTAAAAATATAGAACAATTAAGTTCAGCTCTAGAATGTAATATAAAGACTATATACTATGAAGATGTAAAAACATTAGATGAAGCTATGTCTATTGCTTATAAATATAATACTAAATTAGTTTATTCTGCACCAAGAATAATAAGATATAAAGAATATGCACAATTAAATAAAGCTAAAGAAATTGGTATTATAGCAGTTCAAGTTGGTAGCTGGGGACCATTAGAATATTTTAGTGATAAAGAATTAAATATAGATTACTATTTAAATTCATTTAATAGTGAAACTATAAATTACTTTAAAGAAATAGGTGCACGTACTTTATGTTTATCACAAGAATTAAATATTTATGAAATAAAGGAAACTTTAAAGTATACAGACATGGAAATTGAAGGTGTAGTATATGGCTATACACCACTTATGATAACCGAGTATTGCCCAATGGGTGTAATAGTTAGAGAGTGTAAAAAAGATAAAAGAGTTGCTAAATGTATGAAAAGTACTTATGCTTTAAGAGATTTTAAAGAAGAAGAATATAGGGTATCTCAAGATATATTCTGTAGAAGTACTATATACAATTCAAAAGTAACTTGTATGTTAGATAACTTATATGAATTAAATGAAATAGGAATAAATATATTTAGATTAGATTTTACATTAGAAAATAGACAAACTGTAAAAGAAGTAATAAAAGCTTATCAAGAAGTATTAGATAATGATTATAAACTTGGTAGTAAAGCTACAAAACTATATAATGAACTAGATGAAAAAGGTGTAACGGCAGGTCACTACTATAGAGGAGTAGAATAAATCTAAAGAGAGGGATTCAAAATGATTTTTATAATCATTAGAATCTCTCTTTTTAAATTTATTAAACAAATTTTATAGGTATTTCAATTTTAGTAACATAATCTTTTGATGTAGCAGAGGTTAAATTATCTAATATACAATATTCATAAGAATTACCAATTACTTTATAGTTATTACGATTTATTTCATTAAGTAATAAATCATATGTATCACCAACTTTAAGGTAAGCTCCTTTATGATAGGTAATAGCATATAGTCCAGATTTTTTTTCTATTATATTTTTAGATTTTAGCTTGCTATAAAGGGGAACAAATACAAATTCAGCACTTGTATATTTTTTATTAAATAAATTATCTGAAGAAATCATAACACCTAATTGATGATGATAAGGATACTTATTTTCGCTAACGATATGTAATAGCTTTTTAAAAGCAATATCAACATCTAGCAACTGATATGGATTTTTAACAATTTGAACTGCTAAATATTCAGTATCAAGATGTTTAAAAATAACTTCTTCATCAGAAATATTGATATCTTCTATTATATTAATTTTGTGTTCTAATTTAGTTATATTTTTTTGTAAATTTTTTACCTGCTCGTTTAATCTTTCTTTTTGATTATTTAATAGTTTAATAGTTTTAACATTATCTCTATCATTTAGAAAAGTTTTAATTTCTTTTATAGGAACTCCAATTTCTCTTAGCATAAATATACTATCAAAGGTTTCAAATTGGTCAGATGTATAATATCGATAACCATTATTTTCATCTATTATATTGGGTTTAAATAAATCTATATTATCATAATAGATTAATGTTTGCTTTTTTAATCTATGTAATTTTGCAAATTCACCAACTGTAAATTTAACATTCATATTATCACCTACTATTATTATTTTAAAATTAATTATTGACAATATAGTTACTATATCCTTAATAATTAATAATATCAAGTAATACTAAGTATTATATATAATTTTTTAGGGAGAGTGAAAAAAATGGAAGATTTATTTACTAAAAAACAGACATATCCACAATTTTTAAAATACATGTTTCCATCTATTGCGACTATGATATTTTTATCATTTTATACAACTATAGATGGGTTCTTTGTTTCTAGATATGTAAATGCAGATGCATTAGCATCTATTAATATTATAATACCAATAACATGTATGTTTTTTGGAATATCTATAATGTTAGCAACAGGTTCGGGAGCATTGGTAAGTATAAAGTTAGGTGAAAAAGATGAACATGGAGCGAATAAATTATTTTCATTTATTACAATTGCATTATTAATATTAGGAATGATAGTTACAATAGTTGGAGTAGTATTTTTAGAAGAAATATTAAAATTTTTAGGTGCAACAGATAAATTAATGCCATATGTTAAGCCTTACGGATTAGTAACGATATTAATGACAATACCTATGATGCTTAAATTATATTTTGAATATTATGCTCGTGTAGATGGTAATCCTAAAGTAGCATTAGTTATGTCAACATTAGGACTAGTATTAAATGTTGTATTTGACTATATTTTAATAGGAATATTTGATATGGGTATACTAGGTGCAGGTTTAGGTACATTTTTATCAATAACTATATCAGCAATAATAGGTTTTGTATATTTCTTAAGTAGCAAATCAAATTTAAAATTTGTTAAGACTAATATTGATATAAATTCTTTATTTAATTCTTGCTATAATGGTAGTTCAGAAATGTTTACTGAATTATCAACGGGTATAACTACTTTTTTATTTAATAAAAGTTTACTTATTATTGCAGGTGAAAATGGAGTAGCTGCAATGTCTATAATAACATATATGTATTACTTCTTTATAGCTGTTTACTTTGGTGTAACAGTCGGAATAGCTCCTATAATAAGTTATAATTTTGGAGCAAGGAATAAAGAAAAAATAGATGAAAGTTTAAGGCATGGATTTATAACGATTGCATGGACTTCAATAGTAATATTTTTAATATCTATTTTAGGTGGAAAATATATAATTGGACTATTTACAACGGATATTGAAGTTTATAATATAGCAAGTAATGGAATAAATTTATTCTCATATGGGTTTTTAATGATAGGACTGAATGTATTTATATCTGGATATTTTACATCAATAGGAAATGGAAAAGTATCAGCTATAATATCAGTATTAAGATCTTTAGTATTTGTAACAATAGCAGTAGCAGTACTACCTAAATTTATAGGAATAAATGGAATATGGATTTCAATTCCTATTGCAGAATTGCTTACAACAGTATTTTCAGTATATTTTTATACATATAGAGGAAGAAATATTATAACTAGTAATGTTTAAAGTATAGTTATAATAATTTGACTACTAATTATAAATATGATATATTTTCATAATAAAGTAAAAATGCTCTGGGTACTTGAATATCCAGAGCATTTTAAATATAACGGATATTGTGAAGGTGAGATATAATATGAGTAGAAAAAAAATATTTAATGGAAGACGATTAAAATCAGCAAGAATGTTTAGAGGAAAGACTATAGATCAGTTAGCTCAAGATGCACAAATAAATAAAAAAGATATAATTGCATTTGAAGAAGAAAAATATAAGCCGGTAGTAGAAAATATAATAAAATTATCAAATACATTAAAATTCCCAAGAGAATATTTCTTTGAGAATGATGAAATAAGAGTATTAATAGAAAATACACATATAAGACCAGAATCACCAATACCTAGAGTAGAAGAAATATCTTATAAAGAAAAATTAGTTATGACTCATAGAATAATTGGATTTATAGAAGGATATATAAAATTCCCAGAAGTAAATTTACCAGATAGTATAAGTAAATATGATGACATGGACGAGTTAGCAACGAAGGTTAGAAGAGCTTGGGGATTAGATGATGGGCCTATAGGGAATATGACAAGCTTAATGGAATCAAATGGTATTGCTATATCAGGTATGAATGTAGATAAAAAAGGTGCAATGGCATTTACTCAAAAACAAAGAATAGAAAAGAATTCAAGATATATAGTATCTATCGGAAATGACAAAAAATCAGCACCAATAAGAAATTATGATTTAGCATATGAACTAGCATATATAATAGCAACAGAAACAGGGATTCCATCTAAGAAATTCTCTAAAGATGAATTTGCTTGTGCATTTTTATTACCTAAAGAGACTTTCTTTGAAGATTTAGAAAATGCAGATGAATTAGAAACATATGTTGAATTAAAGAAAAAATGGATAGCACCGATATCAGCAATGATATTAAGAGCATATCAAATGGGTGAAATAAACTATAAAAAATATATGTATTTAATGAAACAGATGGAAACTAAAGGCTGGTTAAAAAAAGAGCCATTACAAGATAATATAAAATCAACAAGTCCGACATTATTAAAAAAATCTGTACAGTTATTATTAGATAATAATATAATGACTAATACTGGATTTGTAGAGAATTTAGCAGATGCAGGAATAATACTTCATTCAGAGGATATAGAATTATTATTAGGATTAAAAAATGGATTATTATCTCCAAAGAATACTAAAGTAAATAAAAATAATATTACATCCGTTAATTTTAAAAATAGAAAATAATTTAAGAAAAGGAACTGTCTCAAAATAGAGACTAGTTCCTTTTTTATGTATCTTATACATAATTTACTGTAACTTATGTATATTTGTTGCTAATAACATGGTTTAAAGTTTATAATTCTTAATAAGTAAATTATAATAAAAGGAAGGTATGAAATGTTAAAAATAGCTATATGTGATGATGAGATAAATATTTTAAAT
>JAVXLU010000018.1:0-11621 GCA_036646635.1 Romboutsia sp. | reverse complement strand
AACAAAGGGCTATGCGTCTTTTGACTATGAGTTAAATGGTTATCAAAAATCAAATATAGGGGTAACGTCATACAGTAGTGGAGAAGATTTAATAGATGATTATAAAGATTTTGATATTATTTTTTTAGATATAGATATGAGTGGAATGAATGGAATAGAAACTGCAAAAATAATAAGGGAAAAAGATAAATTAGTAAAAATAATTTATGTAACTAATTATACAGATTACACATCATCTGCATTTAGTGTTCATGCATTTGGGTATATAGTAAAGCCTATTAAGGAAAAAGATATCCATCACCAATTAGACGAAGCACTATCATATATGATAGAAGAAGTAAGTGAAATTTTAGAATTTAATACAACAGAAGGTCTTATAAGATTAGATTTAAAAGATATATATTACTTTGAATATAAGTTAAGAAAGGTAATAATGAAATGTAGGGATTATTCTTATATTATTAAAGATAAAATATCTGAAATAGGTGCAAATATGGAAAAGTACAACTTTGTAATGCCGCATAAAAGCTTTTCTATAAATCTATACAACGTAAAATCAGTAAAAGGATACGATATTCATATGATGGATGGAAGTATTATACCTCTATCGCAAAAGAAATCTACCCGATTTAGGCAGAGCTTAAGTATTTATCTTAGCAATAAAATTGAACTAAACAGAAGGGAGTAGATTTATGAATACATTTATATTTTTAGTATTGCCGATTATAGGAAACTACTTTTTAACATATATGTATTTTTACTTTATGAGCAAAGTTGAGAGAAATATTTATAAAAGTAAAAGTTTTTATATTATAACATACCTAGTATACTCAACAATAATAACAGTAATATCACTTATGGGAAATGGCTTTATAAATTTATTATTAATGGTAGCTGGTGTAGTTTTAATAGGTCATTTTGGATATAACAATTCAAAGATATATAAGCTATATTACTTATTATTTCCAATAGGGTTATTTATGTGTGATACATTAATAACAATAACATTAACCCTAGTAAGACCAATGTCAAATAGTACCGAAGCTATCTATTATCATTATGTAATGTCTTTGATAGCAATAAGGCTAGTTGAATTTATTTATACAAAACTAGCAATAGGATTTATGAATAGAAGGAAGATAAGCAATTTAACTTTTATGCAATCTATTAGTTTTATGATTATACCTACATTTAGTTTAATTTATATGTTTACACTTTTAAGTTATATGCAAATATATTCAGGTATTGAAGAGATTATATTATTCATTATAAATGTAATTATGATATTTATTGTAAACATATATGTAACATATACTTTTGAAAATATATCTAAAAATAATATACTACAAAATGAAGTTAATTTATATCAACAACAATCAAAGCTTCAATATAAATATTATGATAACTTAGAAAGAAAGTATCAAGATTCAAGGAAACTAGCTCATGATATAAGAAATCATTTAAATACTATTGAAGAACTTTATAAAATTAATGATACAGAAAGTGCTAAGCTCTATACATATGATATACATAAGATGTTAAATGAACTAAATCAAAAATACTACACGAGTAATAGAGTGCTAAATATAATACTAAATGATAAATTTTATATGGTAAAAGAAGAAGATATAAATATAGAATGTAGGATAGGTGATGTAGATTTAGATTTTATAAGAGATATAGATATAACAACAATATTTGCAAATTTATTAGATAATGCTATTGAAGCAACTAAAGATAAAGGATATATAAGATTAGATGTAAATAAATTTAATGAATTATTAGTAATAAATATATCTAATTCTATAACTACTAAACCGATATATAAGAATAAAAAGTTTAAGTCGACTAAAGAAAACCACCAAGGCCTTGGAATCGAAAATATAAAAAAATCATTAGAAAAATATGATGGAACTATGTTAATAGACTTTGATGAAAAAGAATTCAAAGTAAATATTATAATATCAATATAAAGGTGGGGTAAATATGATTGAAAGTAGCGTTATAGTTAGCTTAGCTGTAAGTACTTTAATATGTTTTTTAATACCAATAATAAGTTTTATATATTTTGCAAAAAAACATAAAAAAGTACCTAAGAGTTTTCTTGTTGGGATGTTGATATTTTTTGTATCACAGATGCTAATTAGGATACCAATATTAATATATATTCTTCCTAATATGATGTGGTTTATAAAAATGCAAACAAATCCTTATATATATGGAATATTTTTAGGGCTAACTGCAGGAATATTTGAAGAAGTAGGAAGATATGTAGCTTTTAAATACTTATTAAAAAATAATCGTGAATTTGACGATGGTATATCTTATGGATTTGGTCACGGAGGAATAGAGGCAATACTTTTAACTGGAGTATCTTGTTTATCTACATTAATAATTTGTATTATAATAAACAATGGAACAATAAATATAAACTCAAGTGGAGCTTTAAGTTCACTATACAATCAATGTATAAGTTTGACTCCAGGACTTGCGCTTATATCAGGGATTGAAAGGATTAGTGCTATGGCAATTCATATAGGGTTATCTATGATTGTTCTTTATGGAGTTAGAAATAGAAAAATGATATACTTGTTTATTGCAATACTAGTTCATACATTAATAAATGCACCTCTGGTTATATTTCCACAAGTTTTTGGAGTTGGGATAGTAGGGGTTGAGATTTATGTATTCATATGTGGATTAGTCTTAGCGGGGTTTTCTATATATTCTAAAAAATTATATCAAAAAGATAGTTTAACTAAAAATCTATAATTGGGGGAGAAAAATTATGAAGAGAGTAAAATTATTATTATTGGCACTTTTAACAGGGATTATATTAGTAGGGTGTAGTAGTTCAAAATTAAGTGATGCATTTGATGAAGATACTTTAAAATCAAGAGGTAAAGAAGTTGTAGATTTTTTTATTAACGAAGAATTCGATAAAATATCAGCACAAATGAGTGATAAGATGAAGGAATCAGCATCACCTGAAGAACTTGAGAAAACGCTAAAAGATACTTGGGATTCTATAAAGGGTCAATTAGGGAAATTTGAAAAGATTAGTAAGGAAGGTATAGTTAGTGAAGGAGATATAGCAGCAATTATTGAGGTTGTAAAGTTCGAGAATGGGAAGATTCAGTTTTCGATAAATTATAATGAAAATATGGAATTAGAAGGTATTTTCTTAAAATAATTTAAAAGGTGTGAAGAATTTATGGGAGAGAATATAGTACTGTTAGTTTCGATTATGCCTGTAGTAGTAATTTTTTTAGGAATTGGAATTTACTCTTTTAAAAATAATATTCCTATGCATTTTTGGTCTGGAAGTATAGTAGAGGCTAAAGAGATTACAGATATAAAAGCCTATAACAAAGCTGTTGGAACAATGTGGATAGTTTATGGATTATTATATTTTATATCATGGATAATTTCAAATTTTTCAAACGAAATTGGAAATATATTAATGGGATTACTTGCATTACCTGGAGTTATTGTTTTAATTCTTTGCTATAATCGTATTTATAATAAATATAAAACAGGTTATAAAAAAGAGAAAACTAATCAAGATAAAAAATATATGTGGATTGCAATGGGATTTATAACTATGCCGTGCTTAGTATTTAGTTTAATTCTAGCTACAGTAGATGTTACTGGTGGACATGAGCTTAGTATAAAAGATAACAATATAAAAATAAAAGTTACAAATTTTAATATAGAAGATATTGAAAGTATTGAACTTTTAGATGAAATCAATATTACTGGTAACGTAACAGGAACAAATACACTTACTTATTCAAGAGGTACATTTGATGTAAATGGCCAAAAGAATAGAGTTTATATTTACAATAATAGCAGTCCTTATATAAAATTTAATATTAAGGATAATAAAGTTGTTTATTATAATGAAAAAAGTAGTGATGATACAGAAAAAACATATAATAAATTACTAAAATATATTAAATAAATAACTAATACCTTAAATGCACTTAATTTATTATTAAGTGTATTTTTTATTAAAAAATGTTACTAATTTAAAGCTGGATAAATAAGTTATAATAGAAAAGCAGAGTTTAAATATTTTAAACTCTGCTTTTAATATGCCAAAATATAAAATTAAAGTAAAATGATAGGATTTTAATTTAAAACTCGTATTAGTTATTGTAAAAGCTTTTACAGAGGGAGGAAATAATTTGGAGGATGAATTAATAATTAAATATATAAAAAAGAGAAAGGAAAAAGGAATGGAAATGCTTATAGACTCTTATAGAGGAATTATAACTTCTGTAGTCAGAAAGCATTTGGGTGTTCTTATAAACTATGAAGAAGAATGCGTTAGTGATGTACTTTTATCTATTTGGGACAATATAAAAAGTTTTAACAAAGATAAGAATAATTTTAAAAATTGGGTATGTGCAATTTCAAAATATAAGGCAATAGATTATAAGAGAAAGTATTTATCTAAAGTAGAAACATTAAATATAAGAGAAGAGATTTACTATATAGATACAGAACTTTTAAAATCTGAGATGGAAGAAGAGATAAATGAAATATTAAGTCATCTAAATGAAAAAGATAAAGAACTTTTTATTAATCACTATATACAAGGTGAAAATTTAGAAGAAATAGCTATAAAAACTAAGACGAAGGTTTCTAATTTATACAATAGATTATCTAGGGGAAGAAAAAGAATCAGAGAAAAATTATGTAAGTAGGAGGGGATTAGATGAAAGATAAATTTGAAATTTTAAACGATGTTAAAATAGATGTTGATGAATATAAAGAAATAGAATTTGATAATAATGATGAATTTAAAAATAAGATGAAAAGTAAATTAAGAAATAAAAAAAGTAAGTATAAGAAAGGCATTGCAGTAGCATCAATAGTCTTAATAGTAGGTGGAGGATTTTTATTTACAGATAAAGGATGGGCTCAAATAAAGCACTTATGGTATACAATAGATGAAGTTTTAAACATGAAAAAAGAAGAAATAGAAGACTACAAGTATAATATAAATAAAACAGTTGAAGATGAAGATATTAAGGTTACATTTAAAAATATTATGCTTGATAATGGCAATATAGTTATAGACATGAATATAGATGACACTAGGCTTAATCCGTATGATTATTACACTAAAGAAGAACAAGAAAAGTATAGTGTAGATAAGTGGGTAAATGAAAAAACTAGAGTTGAATTAGGTGCAGAAGGTGTAGAAGTTTATGTTGATGGTAAAAAGATGACATATAAAAGTAGTACAATGGCTCCTAATAGTAATGAACGAAAAAAAGATAATACTACTGATTTAATAGCATATCAATCAATAGGTGCAATTGGAAAAGAAAATGATGAATATTATAGGGAAGAAGTATCAAAAGATAAGTTTCCCTATGTAATAGATAAAAATAAGGTCTATAATTTTAAACTAAAGGTCAAAAAAATTTATATAAGTCAAAGTGAGTATACAGAAGAAGAAAAAAATCAAAATGGTAGATATGGAACTGTAGTATATGGTGATTGGAGTATAGATGTAGATATAAATGGTAAAGATTTAAAAAATAATGTAGAAAGTAACAATAGAAATAACAATATAAACTTAGAGTACAATAATAAAGATATAAATGTAGATTTAGAACAAGTCGAGATATCTCAATTAGGAATAACATTAAAATATAGAATGGACAATATAAATGAGATATTTGGATTTAAAATAGTAAATGATAAAGATGAAGAATATCAATTTAGTGGAGATTCAGGTGATTCAGAGGGGGATAAATTTGAATTTATGAGGGTAGAAGCAGAGTATTTAAATACTACTACTGAAACTGATTATATTAGGCTAATTCCATTTATAAGGGATAATGGTAAGGAAGTAGAATACGAAGATAAATCAATAGAAATTAAAATTGATAAATAGATAAATTAATATTAAATTAAAGGAGGCATATCAAAACTTAATTTTGAAATACCTCCTTTTTATATACTTAAAATATTATTGAACGTTCATAGATTTAAGTATTGCAACTAAATAATCCCAAGTATTTTTAGTTGAAGTTATACTTAAATGTTCATTAGGAGTATGAACCTCAAACATGTTAGGTCCTAGAGATATTGCTTCAGCATGTGGCATTTTATCAAGTAATAATCCACACTCAAGACCAGCATGTAAAGCCATTATTATAGGTTCTTTACCTGTTAATTCTTTATAAGCATTAAAACATATATCTTCTAATTTAGAACCCTTAGTGTATTCCCAAGCTGGATAATCACTATCTAATTCTAATTTACCGCCTAAAGCATTAGCTAATAAATCCATTCTATTAGTTATATCTTCTTTTAATGTTTTAACTGAACTTCTAACAGCACATTCAAATGTAATTTCGTTTTCTAAAGTTCTAATAACTCCTAAGTTAGTTGAACTTTCAACTAATCCTTCTATATCCATACTCATAGTTTGGATTCCGTTAGGTATTACATTCATTAATTTTATAACTTTGTCTTTAGAATCACATGAGAATACTTTATCTATATTAGCATCAGAAAATTCTATAGCTAATCCTGGATCAGATGTAGCAAATTCATTTTTTAATATATTAGTTATTTCACCTATTTGTGACTTAACATTTTCAACTTCATTTTTATCAACAACTATTACACAGTCAGATTCACGAGGTATTGCATTATTCTTAGAACCACCCTCAACTTTAGCTAAATCATAATTTACATTTAGTAAATTTAATAATCTACCCATTAATCTGTTAGAGTTTGCTCTTTGTTTTATTATATCCATACCAGAGTGTCCACCAAGTAAACCTTTGATTTCAACTAATAAAGCTTGTTTGTTAGAGTCAACGTTTTCAAAAGTTAAAGGAAGTTTTGATGTAGCAGTAGTGCCACCAGCACAACTAACTAATAAATGTCCTTCTTCCTCAGAGTCAAGGTTTATTATGTATTTTCCTTTTAGTAAGCTACCATCAAGTGCCATAGCACCAGTCATACCAGCTTCTTCATCAGAAGTAACTAATAATTCAATTGCAGGATGTTCTAAATCATTAGATGCTAATACTGCCATACCCATAGCAACAGCTATTCCATTATCTGCTCCTAAAGTAGTTCCAGTTGCATATATAAAATCATCTTCAGTTCTTAATTTTATAGGATCTTTTGTAAAATCATGATCTGTATCTTTATTTTTTTCACATACCATATCCATATGTCCTTGAAGTATTACTCCAGGGCAGTTTTCATAACCTTGTGTAGCTGTTTTTTTTATTATTATATTCAGACTATTATCTTGGATAGTTTCTAATCCTAGTTTTTCTCCGAAATTTTTAAGAAAATCACTTATAGCTTTTTCATTGCCAGAACCACGAGGAATTTGAGATATATCTTCAAAATAATTAAATACAAGCTCTGGTTTTAAACCTTTTAATACGTTTTCCATAAATAACAACTCCCTTTAATAATAAATTAGATTAATATATATACTTTAAGTAAATAATATACAAAAAATACTAATTTAAAAACTATTAAACTAGATTTTTTTAGTACAAATAAACTTGAATTATGTATAATATATAAATAGCTATATAAGCTATATAAATAGTATAATACAAATATAGATAAAATAGACATAAGAAAATAAATAGATATCATTAAGGAGGGCGTATGAACGAAAAATCATTAAGAGTTTTAGAGTTTAATAAAATTATTGACCTATTGAAGAAAAAGGCTTCATCTTCTCTAGGTTTAAAATATATAGAGAGCTTAACACCAAGTTCAAATTTTGAAGATGTTAAGTATATGCTAGAAGAAACTAGTGAAGCACAAGCCATATTTATAAAAAGAGGTATGATAGGTTTACAGGGTATACACGATATAGAAGATAAAGCTAAAAGGGCAAATATAGGAGCATCATTAGACCCAGGTAGTTTAATTATGATAGGAGATACCTTAAGAGCAGCTAGAACGTTAAAAAATAGTTTATCAGGTAATGAAGAAGAAAATTTTAATTATCCTATAATACAAGCACTATCAAACTCACTATATTCATACAGAGATATAGAGGATGCTATATATAATGCAATAATAAGTGAAATAGAAATTTCTGATAATGCGTCAAGTACACTTAGAGATATTAGGAGAAGAATAGTACAAAAAAACCAATCAATAAGATCAAAATTAAATTCGATAATAAGTTCAACAACTTATCAAAAATATCTTCAAGATTCAATTATATCTGTTAGGGGAGATAGATTTGTAGTTCCAGTAAAGGCAGAATATAGATCACAATTATCAGGTATAGTACATGATCAATCATCATCAGGAGCTACTTTATTTATAGAGCCTATGAGTATAGTTGATATGAATAATGAGTTAAGACAATTAAGACTTCAAGAAAAAGAAGAGATAGAAAGAATATTAGTACAACTATCAAATATGGTAGGTGAAATAGCAGCAGATTTAATTTCAAATCAAGAAATATTAGGTAGGTTAGACTTTGCATTTGCTAAAGGAAAACTATCTGTACAGATGAGAGCTGTAGAACCTACATTAAATGAAGATAAATATATAAATATAAAAAATGGTAGACATCCATTATTAGATAAAGATAAAGTTGTACCAAATACAGTTTATTTAGGAAGAGAGTTCCATACATTACTTATAACAGGTCCAAATACAGGTGGTAAGACAGTAACTATTAAAACAGTAGGTTTATTTGCTATTATGACTCAGAGTGGACTTCATATACCTGCTGATTACGGAAGTAGTATGTGCGTGTATGATAATGTATTTGCAGATATTGGTGATGAACAAAGTATAGAGCAAAGCTTATCTACATTCTCATCTCATATGACAAATATAGTATCTATATTAAGAGATGTAACGCAAGATTCACTAGTTATATTTGATGAATTAGGAGCTGGAACAGATCCTATAGAAGGAGCAGCGCTTGCTATAGCTATATTAGAAGATGTTTGTATGGCTCAATCTAAATGTATAGCAACAACTCACTATAGTGAGATTAAAAACTATGCATTAACTAAAGAAGGTGTAGAAAATGCTGCGGTAGAATTTGATTTAGAAACATTAAGTCCTACATATAGGCTTCTTTTAGGAGTTCCTGGCAAATCGAATGCATTTGAAATATCTAAAAAATTAGGTCTTAGTGAATTTGTAATTTCAAGAGCAAAAGAATTTATTGATAGTGATAATATTGCGATAGAAGATGTACTTCAAAATGTTGAAAAAAATAGAATAAAAGCAGTAGAAGAGCGAGAAGAAGCTGAAAAATTAAAAGCTCAAATAGAAAGATTAAAGATAGAGTATGATGAAAAAATTGCAAAATTATCATCTAAAAAAGAAAAACTTATGGAACAAGCAAGGTCAGAAGCTTTTAGAATAACTAGACAAGCAAAAGAAGAAGTAGATATTATAATAAGAGAACTTAGAGAATTAGAAGAAGAAAGAGCATCTAAGGAAAAAAATCAGAAGATAGAAGAACTTAGAAAAGAATTAGCAAGGTCTATGGGAGGACTTCAACCAACAGTTAAGAGTATGATTATACCTAATATAGCAACAAAAGAAATAAAAGATTTAAAACCTGGTGAAGAAGTTAAAGTAATAACTTTAAATCAGCAAGGTAGCGTAGTTTCTGTTGATAAAAACAAAAAACAAGCAGTAATTCAAATTGGTATAATGAAAATGACATTACCATTTAAATCTCTTAAAAAAGTTAAAAAAGATCTTAAATCGACAGTTACAAAGACTACAAGAAAAATTATAAAATCAAAATCTGGAAATGTAAAAAGTGAAGTTGATTTAAGAGGATTAAACTTAGAAGAAGCTATAATGGAAGTAGAAAAGTACTTAGATGATGCTTATGTAGCAGGACTTGAAACAGTTACTATTATACATGGTATAGGTACAGGAGTATTAAAATCAGGACTTCAAGATATATTAAAAAGAAATAAACATGTCAAATCACAAAGACGTGGTGAATATGGTGAAGGCGGCGCAGGTGTAACTATAGTTAGTTTAAAATAAATTAAGGAGGATAAGCATGATAGCAGTATCAGCATGCCTATTTGGAATAAATTGTAAATATACTGGTAATAATAATGAAAATGATATAGTAATTAAATATTTAAAAGGCAAACAATATATACTTATTTGTCCCGAACAATTAGGCGGACTTTCTACTCCGAGAAATCCGGCTGAGATAATAAATGGTAATGGATATAATGTATTAAACGATGAATCTAAAATACTTGATAATAAAGGTATAGATGTAACTTATAAATTTATAAATGGTGCAAATGAATCTTTAAAGATATTGAATATGTATGGATGTAAAAAAGCAATTTTAAAAGAAGGAAGTCCATCTTGTGGAAGTAATTTTATATATGATGGAAGTTTTTTAGGAAAAAAAATAGATGGATTAGGAACTACAACAGCACTATTTAGAAATAATAAAATAGAAGTAATCAGTGAATTTGATTTATTTAAAAATATACATAGTAAAAGTAGTAAATAGCTTGAAAAAACTTAAAATTTGATTTACCATAAAGAAATAAGAGTAAGAGAGAGGAGAAATAATATGCAAGATTTTAAAGTAGCAGTAGCAAATTGCCTAAAAGAAAAGATAGAGGATTTATCATTAGAAGAAATAGTAGGATTAATAGAAATACCACCAAATAAAGAAATGGGAGATTTTGCTTTTCCATGTTTTAAATTAGCAAAGGTATTTAGAAAAGCACCTAATATGATAGCTGCTGATTTAGCAGAACAAATACAAGCTAAAGATGCAATAACTAAAGTTGCACCTATGGGAGGATATGTTAACTTCTTCTTAAATAAATCTCAATTAGCTGAAAGTGTTATAAAAGATGTATTATCAAAAGGTGAATCTTATGGACATAGTGACTTAGGAAAAGATAAATCAGTGGTAATAGACTTCTCTTCTCCTAATATAGCAAAGCCATTCCATATAGGTCATATAAGAACTACAGTTATAGGTAATGCTTTATATAAAATATATAATTCACAAGGATATAATGTAGAAAGAGTTAATCATTTAGGAGATTATGGAACTCAGTTTGGTAAATTAATAGTAGCATTTAAATTATGGGGGGATAAACAAATAGTTGAGTCTAACCCAATACCAGAATTACTTAAGTTATATATTAAATTTCATGAAGAAGCTGAAGCACACCCAGAGATGGAAGATGAAGCTAGAGCATGGTTTAGTAAGCTAGAAAATGGAGATGAAGAAGCTAAAGACTTATGGCAATGGTTTAGAGATGAAAGTTTAAAAGAATTTGCTAGAGTATATGATTTATTAGATATAGAATTTGATTCTTATAATGGAGAAAGTTTCTATTCAGATAAAATGGATAGAGTAATAGATATAATAAAAGATAAAGATTTATTAAAGCAATCAGAAGGAACAAATATAGTTGATTTAGATGAATATAAAATGCCACCAGCACTTATAACTAAAAATGATGGATCAACATTATATATGACTAGAGATTTAGCTGCTGCATTATACAGAAAAGAAACATATAATTTTGAAAAATGTATATATGTAGTTGGTTCTCAACAAAGTTTACACTTCCAAC
>JAVXLU010000017.1:26108-26953 GCA_036646635.1 Romboutsia sp. | reverse complement strand
TAATGTATATAAAACCATCCAAACTATAGGAAATACAAAACTCGGTGGTGTAAACCCCGGCTTTATAAGTTGAGAATAATATGTACTTACATCAAGTCCAGCAATTAAATTTGCTATCGCTGAGCTGCAATAACCTACTAGTATAGGTATTAATATACTTATAAGAAAATTTCTTATTTCCTTTATTGATATAATCAAAACTCTCCCACCTCTTCAAACTTATTTTATTTATAAATATGTCCAAGGTGTAAGCTTTATGATTATTTTTTAAATTTAAAAAGCCTAGAGATAATCTCTAGGCTTTTAATCTATTGTAAGTTTTTTTTAATTAACTCATTTATAAGTTTTCCGTCAGCTATGCCTTTTGTTTTAGGCTTTATAACTGCCATAATTTTGCCCATATCTTTCATAGAAGTAGCTCCTACTTCAGATATAGTAGATTTTACAATTTCGTTTAGCTCTTCTTCGCTTAACTGTTGAGGTAGGTACTCTTTTAAAACTTCGATTTCAGCCTCTGTTTCACTTACTAAGTCATCTCTATTAGCTTTTTTGAATTCGACTAAAGAATCTCTTCGTTGTTTTAATTGTTTAGCTATCAAATCAATAATAGCTTCATCTTCAAGTTCAACTCTATTGTCTACTTCATATTGTTTAATAGAAGCTCTTATTAAAGTTACCACAGATTTTTTCACTGTATCTTTGTTCTTCATTGAAGACTTTAAGTCTTCTTGTAACTTTTCTTTAAGGGACATTCCCTTCACCTCTTTATTCTTTTTTACTACTTCTTAGCATTTTTTCTTCTTGCAGCTTCAGCTTTTTTCTTACGTCTAACGCTTGGCTTATCA
>JAVXLU010000017.1:12143-26063 GCA_036646635.1 Romboutsia sp. | reverse complement strand
CCCTCCGATAGCGCGAATTATGCTGGGACTGTAACTACGATTATATCTGCATAATATGCATTACAACCTCACACTTTGTTTATTATAAACTAATCTTTAACTTTTTTCAAGTATTTTTAATCAAGAAGATAGTTAATTTTTTTAAATTATACTATTTTTTCTCAGTTTCATACATTGGTAGCTTTTTTCCAGCTAGTATATGATAGTGAATATGTTTAACTTCTTGACCTGAATCTTCACCAGAATTACTTATAATTCTAAATCCAGTTTTATTAAAACCTTTTTTATTAGCTATTTTATTAATAATATTATGAATGTGTGCTACTATATCCATTTCTTTTTCACTTATCTCTAATATACTTTCATAATGTTTTTTAGGTATAACTAATATATGGTATGGAGCTACTGGATTTATATCATTAAATGCTAATACTTTATCATCTTCATAGACTTTAGTACATGGAATTTTTCCATCTATTATTTTACAAAATATACAACTCATTAATACACCCCCTCATATAAAAATTATTACTTCTATATATTATACTAAAATTCCTTCTACATACTCATCTTTTACATGAGTTATTTTAACTTTTAAAATTTCACCTTGTATGTCTTTTTGACTAGGTACAACTACTCTTATATAATTAGGTGTCAATCCTTCATATTTATTATCTATTATATTTTGTTCGAATAGTACTTCAAACTCTTCCCCCATAAATCTATTTGCAAATTTATTAAAGTTTTCTTTATTTAAATTTAAAAGTTTATCACTTCTAAATTGTTTCATTTGAGGATCTATTTGATTTTCCATAGTAGAAGCTGGAGTACCTTTTCTTGGTGAATACTTGAATATATGCATTTGAGAAAGTTCTATATCTCTTAAAAACTTATAAGTTTTATTAAACTCATCATTAGTTTCTCCAGGAAACCCTACTATTACATCAGTAGTTATTGCCACATTAGGTATATTTTCTCTTAATCTATCTACTATAGTCTTATATTCATTTATAGTATATCTTCTATTCATTCTATCTAATGTTTCATCACATCCACTTTGTAATGATAAATGATAGTGAGGACATACTTTATTCATTTTTGAAACTTCATTTACAAATTCATCTGTAAATAATAATGGTTCAACTGAACTTAATCTTATTCTTTTTATTCCATCTATTTTATCAATTTCTTTTATTACATTTAATAGATTTATTTCTTCATCTCTTAAATCTTTTCCATAAGAAGCAACATGTATTCCCGTTAAAACTACTTCTTTATATCCATTATTTACTAACTTTTCTATTTCTTCTAATATACTGTATAAGCTCCTACTTCTTACTTTTCCACCTCTTGCATATGGAATTATACAATAACTACAGAATCTATCGCATCCATCTTGTATCTTCATAAATGCTCTAGTTTTTCCATTTGATTGACTTATTTCTATTTCTTCAAAAGCTCTTACCTTCATTATATCGTCAACTGTACTTACTTTTTTATTTGCATCTATCTTTTTTATTTCTTGAACTATTGTTCTTCTTTCATTAGTTCCCATTACCAGATTTACTTCTTCGATTTCAAGTATTTCCTCTGGAGATACTTGAGAATAGCATCCAACAACAGCTATTATCGCTTCTGGATTTTTCTTTTTCATTCTTCTTATATATTGACGTGATTTTCTATCACTCATATGTGTTACTGTACAAGTATTTATAACATAAACGTCAGCAAACTCCTCGCTGTCTACTTGAGTGTATCCATCTTTTTTAAACATCTCAAGCATAGCTTCTGTTTCATATTGATTTACTTTACATCCTAATGTGTAAAAAGCTACCTTTTTCATATTATTCATTTCCTCCTAAGTCGCTTAGTTCATATAAAACTATAGACGAAGCAACAACTGATGCTGTCTCTGTTCTTAATATTCTCGGCCCTAAAGAAACTACTTTTGAACCTATTTCTTGAATTTGTATTATTTCTTCTTCTGCAAATCCACCTTCTGGACCTACAAATATTCCTATATTGTTTATTTCATTATCTTTTATAGCTGTTTTTATTGATACTGTTTTTTCATTTTCATATGGGCATATGTTTAAATCATTATCTTTCATATCTTCTAAAGCTTCTTTAAAACTCAAAACACCCCTTAATGTTGGTATTTTACCTCTTTTAGACTGCTTTGCTGCCTCATATATAATTCTTTCCCAACGATCGAATTTTTTATCTTCTTTTTTATCTTCTACTTTTACTACAGTTCTTTTAGTTTGAACTAATATTATTTCATCTACACCAACTTCAGTAAGTTTTTGAAGTATCATTTCCATTTTAGGTCCTTTTGGAAGACCTTGATATAATTTTACCTTTAGATTTGACTCTCTTTTTACATCAATTTTTTCTACTATATCTAGACTAACCAAGTTTTTATCTATATTAGTTATTTCACATATATATTCATTATTTTCCTTATCACACACTTCTAGTTCTTCTCCTATTTTACATCTTAAAACTTTAGAAATATGCTTTACATCTTCACCTTCAATAATACAAGTATTATTTTCTAAATTAATATTTGTATTATTTATAAAAAATCTATCCATATCATCACCTACTTAATCTTAGAAACTATAGCATTCCACTCACCTAGTGTTTGAACTTCTATTATTTCAAATCCATTTTCTATTAAACTTGCTGAAACTTCATCAACTTTTGCATGTATTATTCCAGAAGATATAAATACTGCATCTTCCTTCATGAAATTGTGTATATCCTTTACTAATATCATTATTATATCAGCCATTATATTTGCAACTATAACATCTGCTTTATCCTTTATTACATCTGTTAAATTCCCATATAATACTTCTACATCTTCATCTACATTATTTGCCGCTACATTTTCTTTAGATACTTTTACTGCTACTTCATCTAGATCTACTGCTATAACATTTTTAGCACCTAATTTTGCTGCTGCTATTGCAAGTATACCACTTCCACATCCTATATCAAATACTTTAGAATCTTCTTTTGTATACTTTTCTAATTCTCTTATACACATAGTCGTAGTTTCATGAGTACCTGTTCCAAATGCCATACCTGGGTCTAGCTCTATTATTAAATCTCCGGTCTGCTCTTTATATTCTTCCCACGTAGGTTTTACTACTATCTTTTCTCCTAATTTGGTAGGCTTATAGTATGCTTTCCAAGCGGTTGCCCACTCTTCTTCATTTACATTGTTTAATGATACACGTCCATCTCCTATATCTATACCAAATTCTTTAAGTCCTAAAACCCTTTGTTTTATAGTTTCTACAAGTTCTAATACATTTTTTTCTTCTGATATATATGTCTTTATTAAAACACCATCATAATTACTCTTTTTATATAGTTCTTCATCAACATAATCCCAATCTAATGAATTTTGTTTATTAAAATAGAAATCCTTAGGATCTTCTATTGAAACTCCACCCGTTCTTAATTCATCTAATATATTAGTTATTGCTTCAACTGCTTCCGTAGTAGTTTTTATAGTTACTTCAATCCATTTCATATGTATATACCGTCCTTTGCTTTTACTATTTTATTTGACATTTCTATCCCTAGAATAATCTAGAGTATTTTAAAATTAATGAGTGATTAATTATATATATATATATTTATTCCTTATTATTTATTTTATCTACCACTACCAAAAACTTAATTTTACCATCGTAAATTTTATTATATCATAATTATTATTATCTTTAATAACATTCTTTAATCTATTTTAATGCATCATCTATAGGTAATATATTTCTAATTCTATTCGCTTCTACCATACCTCCAGAAATTGAACCTTCATATCCTCCTCCAGGATTTGTCCACGCACCCACAAAACTTAAATTAGAAATACTACTTTTATTTTTTAATCTATATCTACCTGATTGTTTCACACTTTGATTATATCCATATACCGCACCTTTAGGATTTAATGTATATCTTTCCATTGTTTTGGGTGTTCCTAGTTCAGCTACTACAATATGATTAGATATTCCTTTATAGTATTTTTCTAATCTATTTATCATTTTATATATTACTTCTTTTTTCTGACTTTTATATTCCCCTCTATCATTTGACCAATAATCATAGTTATCAATATATGTCATAGTTAAAACACCTTTATTTTCTTCATTTAACATTTTATCCATACTGTTGTAATTAGTAAGTAAAAATCCACTTTTTTCATATCTATTATCAAGAGATATTTTATAATCTTCTTCATGAGACCCTTCTCCGAAGAAAAATACTTCATCATTTGGTATGTTTAATTCATTTGGATTTATATCTAGACCTATATATAATTGGGATAATGTACATCCTATTTTATCTTCTTTTATTTTTTTAATTTCTATTTTATTTAATGCATATTTAGGAAGCATTTCATAAGTTTTAATAGGATTAACATTCGATATTATCCACTTACTTTTAAATACTTGTCCGTCTTGTAATTTTACACCACATACCTTGTTATTCTCATATAATATACTTTCCACAGATTTCCTTAAATAAATATCTCCTTTATTTTCTTTTATATTCTCTACAAATGCATCTGATAGACTCTGCGATCCACCTTTTATGTAATATTTTCCATGCATATGATATGAATTCCACGGTATAAAGTAATATATTGCACTAAGATCTTTTGGCGGCAATCCATAATAACTCCATAATGCTGTGAATACTTTTATTAATTCTTCATTACGTGTATAATTTCTAAGAACCTGATATGTAGTTTTTGAAGACCATTTTATAAATAATAATACATCCTTATGAATTTTATTTATAAAATTTTCATCTTTTTGTAATATGAATTTTTTAAATCCATTATCGAATCTATATAAATCCTTAAATAGTTTTTCTATATTTTTTTCTTCAGTTTTAAATTTCTTTATTAAAACTGTTTTATACTCATCTATATTATTTGGTATACTCATAAGTTCATTATTATGATATATCGAGTAAGATATATCACTTTTAATCGGTGTTATTCTATCTATAATATTACAAGCTGATAATATTTTATATACATTTCCACCTTCTTCTAATCCACCAATTCCATGAAGTGATACATCAAAATTATATCCTTTCCTTTTAAAATTAGTTGCATATCCACCTGGTGTAAAATGTTGTTCAAACACACCTACTTTATATCCTAAATTAGACAACCTTGACGCTGATGTTAAACCACCTAGACCACTTCCTATAACAATGATATCGTAATCCATATTTTACCTCCTGTTTTATATTTTAAATAAATAGTACTATAAATTAAAAGAGTTAGCATTTGAATGAGTCTTCAAAATACTAACTCTTTTAATTTTATTTAAATAAAATAATATTGTCTATAATTTTTCCAATTATCTCTTTTCCATTTATTATAGCTTTTTCGTAAATAGTGCTATTTATATGTATCTCATAATTATTATATTTTTTATTATATCCATCATTTATAAGTTCAATATTTATAATTAATTCTTCTTTATTTTCTATACCTATTTTGTATAAATTATATTTCCCATATCTATATTCAAAAGATTGACCATCATCTTGATAGTGAATATACTCAAAATTATTTTCTTTATCTAAATAAACATCTAAAATCAAGGTATCTATTTCTTTTTCTCCTACATAATTTATATCAGGAAAATTCGGTATTATACTTCCTTCTTTAATATATATAGGGCATATATCTAAAGGTGTTTCTTTTATTATATATTGTCCACCATCAAAGCTTTCTTTCGTCCAATAATCTATCCATCTATTTCCTGTTGGTAAATAAACAAGCCTAGCTTTTTTACCTTGTTCTACAACAGGGGCTACTAATATATTTTCTCCACATAAGAATTGATCATTAATTTCATAAGTCTCTCTATCATATTGATACTCTAATAATAAAGGTCTAATAAGTGGTAATCCACTTTCTTCACCTTTTTTAAAATTATCATATATATACGGAATAATCCTATACCTTAACTTTACATACTTTCTATATATATCCTCAGTAACTTTATCAAATGCCCAAGGTTCTTGATCTCTAGAGTATATATTTGTATGATTTCTAAATAAAGGTGTAAATGCACCAACTTGAACCCATCTACTTAATAATTCTGATGTAGCATCATATCCAAATCCACCTACATCAGTCCCACAAAATGAAAATCCACTAAGCCCTAAATTCATAAGCATTGGTAAACTCATTCTTAAGTGTTCCCATGTACTCTGATTATCACCTGTCCATACTGTTGAGTATTTTTGTGTACCTGAATAACTTGCTCTAGTAACTACAAATGGTCTTTTATTAGTAGCTTCTTTTATTCCTTCATAAGTTGCTTTATCCATCATATGCCCATATATATTATGTATTTCTTTATGATTTACAATATTTCCATCGTCATTAAATTTAATATCATCTGGAAGAAGTCCATTAAAGCTTGCAGGTTCATTCATGTCATTCCATATACCAGCTACACCTACATCCATCATTATTCTTTGATTACTAGACCACCATTTTCTTACATTGCTATTCATAAAATCAGGAAATACTGAATTACCCGGCCATACCCAATTCGTATAAATTATTCCATTTTTATCAGTTGCAAAGTATCCATTCTTTAATCCTTCATCATATATATTATACCCTTTATCAACTTTAACTCCAGGATCTATTATGGTTACTAACTTAAATCCATCTTTTTTAAGATTATATATCATCTTTTTAGGATTCTTAAATTTTTTCATATCCCAGGTAAATACTCTAAAATCATCCATATATTCTATATCTAAATATAAGGTATCGCAGGGTATATCTTTTTCTCTAAATTTCCTAGCTATATCCATAACATTACTTTCAGGACAATATGCCCATCTACATTGTTGATAACCTAATGTCCAAAGTTGTGGAAGTGGTGTAGTTCCTGTTAAATATGTATATCCCTTTACTACGTCTTTTATTGATGGTCCATATATAAAATAATAATCTATATTTCCATCTACTGCTGAAAAATAATAATAATTTGAATTTTCTTTACCTAAATCAAAGTGAGTCTCAAATGTATTATCAAAAAAGATTCCAAAAGCTTCTTCATCTCTTAAATTTATAAAAAATGGTATTGATTTATATAATTTTTCATATGTTTCACCATGTGGACTTGGGTCATCAGTATTCCAATTGATATAATGATACCCTTTTTTATTTAAATGCCCTGTTTTTTCACCAAACCCATAGAAATACATATTATTTTCTAATTTCTTAGCTACAAATACATTATACTCCGTATGATCTGTTGGCTTGTGACCTTCCTGCATAGCTACATCTAATCTTCCTGCACAATTTTTTATAAAAGGATCTCTATTACCTCTATAGTCCTCACATATTAACTCATTTTCACAATTATATATATCTACTTTTAATTCATCATATATTCTTACTTTTAATTTATTTGTTATTATTTCTATATAATTACCTCTTTTTAATACTTCAAACTTACAATTTCTTATTTTTAAATTTTCAATAGACTTTGAGTTTTGTACTTCTTTAAAAATCGGTACAAAAAAATTTATTATAGAGTCATTTATTATTTTTACTTTAGCTTCTATATTTTCAAATTTAATTTCAACTATAGATTCTTTAACTTTATAACTTTCTATCTTTCCAAACATAATAATTCCCCTTTATTTTTTAAATACATATAAGCTGATATAATTAATATATCAGCTTATGTTATAAGTTTATTTTAAAATTAACTTTGCCATAACCGGAAAATGGTCGGACGGATATTTTTATAAATTTTAATTATATTTATTAATATAATTAAATAAAGCTCCTATTTTTCCAGAATCATTTTGAAATTTACAGGTATCTAATTTTACCATTTCTAAAATGTTTTTATTTAAAAGCTTTAGCTTACTTTCTATATTTTCTATTAAATCATCTCTTACACTTACTCCTCCTCCAATTAAAACTTTCTCTGGTGCAAAGCTATAAACAATATTATAAATTCCTATTGCCAATGATAAATAAAAATCTTCTATTAATTGCTGAACTTCTAAATCTCCATTTTCCCCTAACTCAAAAACTTCTTTCCCATCTAAATTAGTCCCTTTAAAATTATTCACTCTAGCTACTAAATTATATGTAGAGCCTAATGTGCTAAAACTTTTACACTCTATATTTTTAGGGTTCGATGTTTTATATTCCAGTAAATTCACCCCAAACTCGCCTGCCATACCTCTATATCCTCTATATAACTGGTCATTTATAAAAACTCCACCACCAATTCCAGTTCCTATTGTTATACATACAAAGTTTTTATTATCTACTGCATTTCCCATATACTTTTCAGCCATTGCTACACAGTTAACATCATTATCATATGCACATTCAAGACCTGTATGTTCTTTTATATATTTATTAAGATACATATTTTGTAGATCAGTTACTTGTCCCATAAAATGAATATATCCATCATCATCAATACCCCCAGGAACACTCATTGCCACACCTTCGATTTCATATATTTTCTTATATTCATTTATTATATCTATAAGTATATTTAATGTTTTTCCTTGACCTTGCTCTGGTGTTTTTAAAGAATTAGAAACTATCATATCTCCTTCTTTATTCATTATGCTATACTTTATTGAGGTTCCACCTATATCAAAAACTAAATAATTCATTTTTAATTCCTTTCTAATTCACAATATAGCTAATTAAATATACTTCTTTTACTATATCATGATATATTTAAAGTATTTTAATTAAAATCCATTATTTTCTATTAATTCTTTAAACCAATATGCACTCTTCTTTGGTGTTCTTTTAAAATCATTATCTAAATCAATTTCTATAAACCCATATCTATTTTTATAAGCATTTAACCAAGACCAGTTATCCATAAACGTCCACAGATGATAACCTTTCAAATTACAACCTTCATTAAGTGCTTTATTAGCCCATTTTAAATGTTCACTTATAAACTCTATACGATAATCATCTTCTATTCTTCCATCTACCTTAAACTTATCTTCACCCTCTACACCCATTCCATTTTCAGATATAAAGAATTGTATATTTTTATAATTATCTCTTATATTTATAGCTAAATCATATATACCTTTTTCGTATATTTCCCATCCTCTATGAGGATTTATTTTCTTACCTGGCATATCATAAAAATCAAAGAATGATTGAGGAGTTAATGGAGAACCTTCTTCTACTTTGCTTTCTTTAGCTTTTATCCTTCTTGGTTGATAGTAATTAACTCCTAATAGATCTACGGTATTATCTTTTATAATTTGTACATCCTCGTGTGTAAAGTCAGGCATTAAATCTTGTTCTTTTACAAATTCTATTAATTCACTAGGAAATTCACCTAATACAGATGTATCTAAAAACGATCTATTTAATATCAAATCTGCTATATTTGATGCTTTTAAATCTTCTTCACTGTTACTTCTTGGATATGATGGTGTTAAGTTTATTATTATTCCGATTTCCCCATCTTGATTTAATTTTTTATACTCCATAATTGCTAATGAACTAGATAACATTATATGATATCCAACTTGTACCGCTCTCTTAAAATCAACAACACAAGGATAGTGGTAATGAGCTAAATATCCACATTCAACCGGAACGATAGGTTCATTATGAGTAAACCATTTTTTAACTCTATCTCCAAATAGTTCAAAACACTTTCTAGCAAAATTTCGATAACAAGTTACAACTTCACGATTTTCCCATCCACCTATATTTTGTAAATACATAGGCATATCAAAGTGGAATAAATTTATAAATGGCTCAACATTATTTTCTATCATAGTATTAATTACATCATTATAAAATTGTACTGCTTTTTCATTCACACTTTGGTCTTCATTTATAAGTCTTGACCAACTTATAGAAAATCTAAATGAATTATGACTAAATTCTTTCATTAATTTTATATCCTCTTTATATCTATAATAAAAATTACTAGTGTTATGAGGACCTATATTATTATGAAACTTTTCTGGTTCTATCTCATACCAATAATCCCATATATTTTCTTGCTTACCATCAATATTGTATGCACCTTCCATTTGTGTTGCTGATGATGCACTTCCCCACCAAAAGTTTTTTGGAAATTTATAATCCATATTGATACCTCCATAAATGTTATTTATTCTCTTGATTTTTTCTACTTTAGTTTATTCTACATCTTTTAGTATATATCCTCTTATTTCGACTATGTAATTTAATATTTTTATATAATAAATAATTATATAGATTAATTTATTATTATCTTTTGATTTTTATTTTTTCTGTATAACATATACAAGGTATTCCACTACTTTTTGTAGAAGAATACCTTGTATTATTGTTTATATTTATTTTTAATTAATATTTATTTATTTTGTTCTGCCATCCATTTGTCATATTGTCCTTGTATATTAGCCATAACCTTATCAATCCCAGCTGATTTTAACTTATTATTTAATTCTGCTAAATATTTATCTGTATCTACAGAACCTGTATATAATGGAGCCTTAAATTCTTGAACTATATTAGATATAGTAGCTAACTCTGTACTTATACTTGTTGTATCTACATAGAATCCTAATGTTGGAGATGCTACTGCCTTTTCATTAAATTTTTCATACTGCTCTATCCTATCTTTAGGATCTGTATCAAAGTTTTTAGTTAAGAATACATTCCCTAAAGCCCAAGAAGGCATATTAAATGCTTTAGCTTCTTCAGTTTTAGTTATAGTTTTATCTTCATTAGTAGTATAGTGAACACCTTCAATTCCTCTATCTATTAAGTTTCTTAAATATTCATCTGTATTTAATAAGTTTAAGAATTCCATAGATTTCTCAGCATTCTTAGATGCTGCAGATATTGACATCACTGAACCTGTAACAGAGTTATTTATAGTTAGAGGCTCATGCATTTCACTATATTTAATTGGATATCCTGCATTTGAAGACCACATTTCTCCTGCACCTGGTGCATACTGTTCTTTTCTAACAAACCAATTTTGAACACTCATTTCATGTGGATCTGTATCTGTTGATGCTTGAGGATGTATAAATCCTTTTTGGTAGAATCTTCTTAGGGTATCTAAAGTCTTTTTAACATCTTTTTCTTCATATATATTTACAATTTTACTTGTATCTCCTTCTAAGGCTATACCAAATGGTAAGTTTTCTCCTAATAGTAAATCATATGGCATATATGGCACAAAGTTTGCTCCTGCAGCCATAGGCATTTTTAAGTCTGGCTTTTTAGCTTTAACCACTTCTAAAACCTTTTCTAAGTCTTCTAATGATTTAATATTAGTCATATCTACACCAACTTCTTTAGCCATATCTTCGTTATATGCCCAAACCATTTGTTGACCAACCTCTTTGTTTGCTGGTACTCCATATAATTTTCCATTTATAGATGCACCTTCTAAGAATAACGGATTTATTACTTCTTTTAATTCTTTTCCTTTGCTATCTAATAAATCACCTATTTCTAGATACGCCCCTTTTTGAGCATTTATTGCATAATCACTTGCAAATGCTATATCAAATGGCTCTCCTGAAGATGTTATAACTTGCATCTTTTGTCCATAATCTCCCCAGTCAACCATTCTTAAATCTAGTGTAACTCCTATTTTTTCCGCTGTATACTTATTTACTTCTTCCATAACCTTTGCTTGATCCGGTTGAGGCGTTCCTATCATATACCACACTAATTCAGTATTATTACTATCACCTTTTACCGCATCACCTTCATTTTTTGAACTAGAACACCCTGTAAGTACTGCTGAAGATGCTATTGTAGCTGCTAAAAATAAACTTGATATTTTTTTAAATTTCATTGTAATTTCTCCTTTTTATAATGTATATTTAATTATTCTTTTACTCCGCCTATTGTTAAACCACTTACAAAATATTTTTGGAAGAACGGATATGTACATGCTATAGGTAATGTTGATATTACTACCATAGCCATTCTAACCGATTCTTGTGGTAAACTTCCCATAACCTGACCACTTAGCATTGCATTTTGTCTAATAAATTCCATATTTTTTTCTATTTTCATAAGCATATGTTGTAACGGCACTAATTCTTGATATTCAATATAAAGCATTGCATTAAACCAATCATTCCAATATGCTAATGTAGAAAATAATGCTATTGTTGCTATACCTGGTAGTGCAAGTGGTAATACCATTTTTATAAATATTTTAAACTCACTAGCTCCATCTATTCTAGCAGACTCTATTATTGATTCTGGCACTGATTTTTGGAAAAACGTCCTCATTACAATTATATTAAATGAGTTAAATGCTAAAGGTAAAATTAAGGCCCATATAGTATTTTTAAGTCCTAGAACTTGTGTCATAACTATATATGACGGAACCATGCCTCCCCCAAACAACATTGTAAAAAATACTAAGAACATAAATTGTTTTCTAAATTCAAAATTAGGTCTAGATATTGCATATGCGTATGTAGAAACCATACTTACATTTATCACAGTTCCTAATATAGTAACAATTATTGTAACTATATAAGACTGGGCTAGTTGCCCACCCGATTCGATTAAATATCTATATGCTTCTAAACTCCATTCTTTCGGGAATATTGAATATCCTTGTTCTATTAACGATTGTTCTGATGTTAGTGATATTATAATAACAAATATAAATGGAAATACACATGCTATAGAAAATATAGCTAATATTATATTTGTTATTATATTCGTTATTCCTGTAAACCCTTCATTATAAGCTTTTTTCTTTTTCTTAGAAGAGCGAACTGGTTGTTTTGTATATTTTTTAATTGTTGAAGAATCCATATATTATCGGCAATAAATGCCTCTCCCCCTTCTATTTAGAATAAACCATACTCAGGATCTATCTTTTTAACTGCAAAATTTGTAGCCATTATTAATATAAATCCTACTATCGATTGATATAAACCTGCTGCTGTACTCATTCCTATATTCCCCATACTCATAAGACCTTTATAAATATATGTATCTATAACATCTGTTACAGGGTATAGTACTGCTGAGTTTCTTGGTACTTGATAGAATAAACCGAAATCAGATCTAAATATTCCACCAATAGCCATTATTGTTAATATAATCATCAAAGGAACTATTAATGGTATTGTTATATTTTTTATTTGTTGCCACTTACTAGCTCCATCTATTGTTGCAGCTTCATAATAAGTTTTATCTATTCCTACAATTGCAGCTAAATAAACTATACTTCCATAACCTATACCTTTCCATACATTCATAAATACTAGTATTCCTGGCCAATATTTAGATTCTGTATACCAAGATATTGGCTCTACACCAAATACTCCTAATATAGAATTAAGCATCCCCTTATCCATACTTAAAAAACTAAATACAAAGTAACTTACTATAACCCAAGATAAGAAATGTGGAAATAGCATACTAGTTTGATATATCTTAGCTAATCTTTTATTTGCTATTTCATTAAGTGCTATAGCAACAAATACTGCAAATATTAGACCTAATACTATAAATACTAAATTATAAACAACAGTGTTTCTAGTTATACGAAATGCATCTCCACTTGTAAATAGAAATTTAAAATTATCAAACCATACCCATTCACTATTTATTAAACTTTGGATAAAACCACCTGGAGTTATCTTAAAATCTTTAAATGCTAGTACCGTACCAAACATTGGCAAGTATGAAAATACTAATAACCATATAGTCCCAGGTAAAACCATCATTAACCATGCTTTGTTTTTCCATAATTTTTTCAGGAATTTTTTCACTATACTCACCCCTCTCTTTACTTATATTTTATCATTAGGCAAATGTTTTCTAAAGTTTACAATTATTAGATTTGCTATACTAATCTT
>JAVXLU010000017.1:0-12133 GCA_036646635.1 Romboutsia sp. | reverse complement strand
TAAATATACGTTTTTCGAATATATTTTTCAAAAAAAAATATTGGTTATTTAAATACCAATATTTTTTAATTTAATGTTATAAATTAATTTTTCTCCACTCACTTGGAGTTATTCCAGCTATATTTTTAAATTTACGATAAAAATAATTTTTATTAGTGTATCCTACTAAAATACCTATTTCACTAGCTTTTAAACTTGTATCTAATAGCAATTTTTTAGCTTTATTTACTCTAAAATTATTTATATAATCAGAAAACAATATTCCTGTTTCTCTTTGAAATAATTGACCCAAATAAATAGCATTTATATTTAATTTATCACTTATTTCTTTTAAGTTTAAATCACTTTTATAATTTTCTTCTATATATTGTAATAATTTTAATATAACAGGACTAATACTTTCATCAGCTTGTTCTAATTTAGTCTGTATATGTTTAAGCATATTTATTAATTGAAATTCTATTTCACAAACTGTGCTATGATTGTTAATTATGTACTCAAAATACTTATGTAAATCTTTTATAATTTTAGATTCATTAAAATAGTTATATACATTTAAAAATATTTCTACTGATTTCATTTTTATTTGCTTAGGGGTTAATTCTTCTTCATTTTTTAATTTTTTAAAAATTTTTCTTATATAGTCCGAGGTCTTAGAGAAATCTTTATTAATTAAAACTCTTTTTAGTTCTTCAAATTCTATGTATATATCATCTTGTTTTAATAATTCATCTTTATACATTTTATCTTTGTACATTTTAATCCAAGATCTATCTGAATATATCATTTTATATTCACTAATTTCTAATGAAGTTTTATAACTTTTATATATATCCCTAATTGAATCTACATATTTACCTATACTTATAGCAACTATGGAATTGGTTAATTCGACTATACTATTTTTTAAATTAGTTAGTTTATTAATTAATATCTCCTTATTTTCTTCATTGATAATTAATAACGCTACTGATTTAGATTTTATACAATATATTAAATTACTATTCTTAACTTCTTGTTTTAAAAAATTTTCTATATCATAAGATTCATTATTTAACTCTACCATAGCTACACAATAATTTTTATTAATAAATTTAATGCCCAATCCTTCTAAGTTTGTTATATTGTCTTCGTTATAATCTTCCGTTAATAATTTTAATAGTAAATTATTTTTAACTATATCTTTATCTATAATATTCTTTTCTTTTAGTTTTATATTTTTGTAAATATTTCTCAAATTATCGGATAATTCTTCTGTATCTATTGGCTTAAGTAAATAATTTTCTGCACCCATGCTCATAGCTTCTTTGGCATATTTAAATTCTTGAAATGCACTTAATACGATAAAATTAGTCTCATATCCTTCTTCTTTAAGTTTACTAATAAGCTCAAGACCAGTTAACTTTGGCATCATTATATCTGTTATTATTAAGTCAATATTATTTTTTATTATATCATTAAATCCATCTTCCCCATTACTTGCACTTCCAACAATTTCAAATCCATATTCTTCCCATGGAACAATATATCTTAAACCTTCTACTATAAATGGCTCATCATCTAATAAATATACATTATACATTCCCATCCTCATTCTTTAAAATCGGTATATTAATATCAACGTTAGTTTTTTTAAGATTTTTGCTACTTATATCTAAGCCGTATTTTTCTCCAAATTTTAATTTTAATCTGTTATTTATATTCATTAATCCTATTGAATTTGTTTTTTGCAGGTTTTTTGTAAGTTGATCTTTAATTATCATTAAAGTTTCTTCATTTATTCCATTTCCATTATCTTTTATACTTATTTTTATATCTCCATCTAATTCAATTGCATTTATCTCGATTTTATTATCATTTTTATCTTTCTTAATTCCATGATTTATACTATTTTCTACTATTGGTTGTAAAATAAATTTAGGAACCATACATTTCATTAAGTCCTCATCAATATTTATATCATACTCAAATATACCTCTATATCTTGTGCAACATAAATTTAAATACATTCTACAATATTTTATTTCTTCATTTAATGAAACCATACTTCCATTATTATATGTAGAGTATCTAAACATCCCAGCTAAATTATATATCATCTGAGCTACTTCTTTATTTTTACTAGATAGTGCACACATTCTTATAACTTCTAGCATGTTATATAAAAAATGTGGATTTATTTGTGCTTGAAGAGCATTTATCTCTGCCTGTTTTTGCTTAACTTCAGATATGTAGTTTTTATTTATATTATATTCTAAAATTTCACTCATTTTATCTATTTTTATAGCTATCATATCTAATTCATCATCTTCTTTTTCTATATTAAATCTTGTATCTAGGTTACCATCTTGTATTAAACCTATACATCTAATCATATTTTTCAATTTTAATGAGTATCTTTGTATAAGTAAATAAGTAATTAATATTATTATAAAAATACATATAAAAGATATTATCCATATTTTAAAACCTATACTTTCTAATTCTAAGTCTTTATATTCTAATAAGCTCATATATTTAAATTTAGTCTGTGCATCTTCTTTAATATTTACTATAGGTTCTTTATTTAATATACTTTTAATCTTTATTTTATCTACTTTTGATAAATTATGTTCTTTATCAATTTCATCTATATAATATTTTGATATATCTTTTTTATAATTAAATATTACTTTTTTACTTTCATCAGATATAATCAAGTCCCCTTTTAAATTAGAATTTTTTAGTAATTTATATAATTCATTTAAATCAAAATATATATCTATATATCCTATTGTATGCATTGAGTCTATATTTTTTATTGGTTTCGTAATTTTCCTTATATTCTCTTTTCTCTGTTTTAAATCATACCACTTCATATGATTTAAAACTAATTCAGTTTTATATTCTTTGTTTTTATCGTTAACTACTACCCCTAAAACATCTTTTCTATTAGATAACATTGTATCTAATAGATATTTTAAATCGATAGTTTTTTTATTACTATTTAAAAACCGATCTAATTTGTAACTTAAGTATTCTTCATAAGAAGATGTTGTTAAAGTATAAATTTCATTCGTTATTTCTGGTTGAGTGTTTATTCCATTTATAATAGAATTACTGATTATATTTTGTTCTTCAAATCTCTTCTCTATATTAAATATTACTTCTGAGTGAATATCTAACTCATTTTGAACTTCATTTTCTATGTAATAACTTAAAAATATATTTGCCATTAAAAATATAGCTATTATAGTTAATGTTGAATATATAAGCAGCATTTTATTAAATAGTTTATTTTTTATATACTTAGTATATAATTTTTTTAAAACATTCAACACCCTATACACTCTGTACTTTCTTTAAATATAAAAATCTTTTGTATAATATGTGCATTACCCAATATGCAGGTACTACCACAAAGAAAAATGGTATTAATCCCGGACTACCTTGTACAAAATAATAAACTAATCCAAATCCAACACCTATCATTAATGTCTGTACTGGACTACTTAATGATAATATAAATGCATTTTTAATATATTCTTTTAATGTTAACTCAAAATGTACATATGTAGGGAAAAAATAAATAAATGCTATACTTACAAAGAATAACACTGACATTACTATTATATATAATACTGTTGAATATAGTTCATCCATTTTATATAATATATTAAGATCTATTGCTAAAAACATAAATATAGCTCCAAAACATAAACCACACTTATTAGAATTTTTAAATTCTTTAATATAAACATCTTTAAATGTTTTAAATATAGATATTTCTAATTCTCCTTGTACCCATTTTCTTAATATATAAAACATTGCTATTGTAGCTGGCATAACCCCAAATACTATCCCACCAATTGTACTAAATAAAACCCACAGAAAGTTTAATTTTAAAAATCTGTAAATCCATTCACTAAAACTTATTAATATTGTATCTAACTTCATATAAATCACCCCAGTTGTATTTTTCATTTTCAATATGTAATATAAAATCTTAAAATTTTTATCCTCATTTTATTATAATATATTAAAATAAAAGTTTTAAGTATATATTATAATAAACTTAAAACTTTTATTTTTTAGTATCTAAATATGAGAACAAATAATCTCCATATTACCTTCTAGTTCAAATTCTTTTAAATCACATGGTAATATAAAGTTACATCCTTTATTTAATACATATTCATTTAATTGAGTTTTTATTTTACCATTTCCTTCTAACACGCTATATAATGAAAATAACTTATTTTGTGTAAACTTACATTCTCCAAATATATCTAATTTATGTACACTAAAGAATTCATTACTTATAAAAGTAGTACATTTATATGTATCTTTTACAACTATATTATAAAAATTATTATCTTCAATATGAGGAACAGTTGATACATCTATAGATTTTTGTACATGTAATTCACGTTTATATCCATTATTATCAACTCTATCATAATCATAAACTCTATATGTTGTATCTGAATTTTGTTGTGTTTCTAAAACCAATGTTCCTCTACATAACGCGTGAATAGTTCCACTTGGAACATAGAAGAAATCTCCTTTTTTTATTTTAACTTTTCTAAGAAGCTTGTCCCACTCATCTTTTTCTATCATTTCTTTTAACTCTTCTCGTGTTTGAGCATTATGACCAAATATCATTTCTGCCTCATCATCACAATCTATTATATACCAACATTCCGTTTTTCCTAACTCTCCATTTTCATTAATTTTTGCATATTCATCATTAGGATGAACTTGAACTGACAAATTATCGTTTGCATCTAATATTTTAGTAAGTAGAGGAAATTTTTCGCCTTTAGCATTTCCAAATAAATGTCTATGTTCATTCCATAATTGAGATAATTTTTTACCTTTATAGCGTCCATTTTGTATTTCACAATCCCCATTTTCATGAGAACTTATTGCCCAGCATTCTCCTGTATTTTCAGATGGAATCTCATAGTTGAATTTATTTTTTAATGTTGTTCCTCCCCATATTCTATACATAAATAACGGATTTAAAAATAATGGTTCCATAAATATTACCTCCTATAATTACTATTTTTATATTTAAAGTTCATATATAAACTTAAATTTACTCTCATATTATTTGATTAATTCCAACACCTGTGACTAAAGTTTAAAGGTTGCCTTTTAAGACAACCTTTTGTTTTAATTTCCTATTGCTATAGTTGTTATTTCTAATTCTCTTATACTTATTGATACTTTTATCATACTTTCTATTTCTTCTTCTAACATTATTTAGCTCTTTTTATTTGACGTTAATTTAAGAAATATACTTTTTAAAATGACTATCTTATTTGTTCATTTTTATCATTACCGTTTTTATTTCATACGGAGTTAATGTTACGTTTATTATTTTTTCATTTCTTAATTGTTCTAATGGTTTTTCCATTAAATCACTTTCTTGCCATCCAACTATTTCATATTCACTACTTATTTTTACATCTTGCTTGCTTCCTGAGTATTCATGGAAACGTAAAACTATCATATCCTCATCTTCTGCTTTCTTTATAGCGTCAACTAGTATGTATGCATCATTAAAGTTAAACATTCTATTTGGTATATCTTTTCTTATACTTCCATCTATATAAGTTAATGGTTGATTCAATTCATATGCAGCTTTTACAGTATTACCTTCAATAAAATCTCCACTATGTGGAAGTAATGAATAAGTAAAGATTTGCTCTCCTTGATCTTGTACTGGGTCTGGATGAGTAGCTGACTTTAATAATGTAAGTCTTATTATATTATCTTTTATATCATGACCATACTTACAGTTATTCAATAAACTTACTCCATAATCCCTTTGAGATAAATCTACCCATTGTTGAGCTACTGTTTCAAATCTTGCCATATCCCAACTAGTATTCCAATGTGTCGGTCTAGATACATTACCAAACTGTACATCATAAGTTGCCATAGTACTTCTTATTTCAACTGGGAATGCTACTTTAAGTAATTGCTTTTGTTCTCTCCAATCAACATTAGTTACAAAATCTATCCTTCTATTATCTTTATAAACTACCATATCTTGATTTATAGTAGTATTCATATACTTATAAGTAAATCTTATAGTAGCTTTTAAGTTTCCACACTCTATAAATTCTATATTTTGTAAATCTGTAACCTCTCTCATTTTTTCTTGATAGTATATATCTATATCCCACGCTTCATGTGCCATTGGTTTATCTTCAAACATTTGAAGAATATTTCCTCTTTGACCTTTAGCTAATACTTCTCTATTATTAGTTTTATCAAATATAGATACTAATTGACCCACTATATTCCACTTTATTTCATAATTAGGAGTCTCTATTCCATCTATATTATATTCAAATACAGATTTATTTTCTTCTCGTTCTTCTTCTTTTAAAGTTATTCTTTTCCATCCCGTAGCAAAAATATCTTTAACTTTTACTATATATTTTCCATCCTGTATTTGAGATTCTAATTTATTCCCATCTTCATCATAGAAATTACCAACTAAATTAGTTTTAATTTCTACAACTTCAGTTCTATTCCAGTTAGCATTGTTTATAACTGTCCAAATATTATCATTTTCCTCTAATAAAGTTTTATTAACATTATTTTTGGCATCAATTGCTAAATCTTCAGCTTCTTTGTACTCTATTTTTGCATCTTCATAAACTTCTCTTATTGAAGATCCAGGTATTATATCATGGAATTGATTTCTAAGTATAATTTTCCATCCTTTAAGTAAGTTTGTACTTGGATATACTTTCCAATCATTATTTACTAATGAATTTACGGTACCTAGCCATTCTGTTTCTCTATATAAAAGTTCTAATTTTCTATTCATCATTTTAGTATAAGCTTGGCTTGTATATGTTCCTCTGTGATACTCTAAATATAACTCTCCATCCCAAGTATGAACGTACTCATCAGTATTTTCTACTTTTTCTCTTAAACCTTTAAAGTATTCTCCTGCTTTTCCCGTTTTAACATTTGGAAGACCTGGCATTTTATCTAATCTTCTTCTATACTCTAACATTTCACGGTTTACGCCACCGCCACCATCTCCAAATCCATAAGATACTAAAAGGTCTTTAGTTAAATTTTTATCTGTATAAGCGTCCCATACACCTTTTACAGATTTTGGTGTAAGTCTTCCATTATATGTATAGAACCAAGAACCTGGCTGACTCCATGGCTCTGGAGTTGTTATAAAATGAGTTAGGATTTGAGAACCATCTATACCTCTCCAATTAAATGTATCATGAGGCATTCTATTATATTGATTCCAACTTATTTTTGTAGTCATAAATGTTTCTATCCCAGATTTTTTTAATATCTGAGGAAGAGCCCATGAATAACCAAAAACATCCGGTAACCATAAGTATTCAACATCTTTATTAAACTCTTCTTTTATAAATCTTGAACCTGCTAATATTTGTCTAACTAAAGACTCTCCTGATGGTATATTACAGTCAGCTTCTAACCACATACCTCCATCAACTTCCCAATTTCCATCTGATACTTTTTGCTTTATATCTTCATATATTTCTGGATAATCATTTTTCACATATTCATATAACTGAGGTTGAGTTTGTAAGAATATGTATTCAGGATATCTTTCCATAAGTCTAAGTACTGTAGAGAATGATCTAGCACATTTTTCTCTAGTATGTTTTAATCTCCATAACCATGCTACATCTATATGAGTATGTCCTATACAAGTTACATTAACTACTGAGTTTTTATCTATTTTATCTATTTCTTCATTTAAATAATCTGCAGCTTTATGAGCTGATAAATAGAAGTCTTCACTTCCTGGATATGCCCAATCTATTAATTTAAATACATTATTTAATATTTTAGTTAAATTAACTCTATCTGGAGAGTATTGATCTAACTCTTGTATTGTTTCTAACATTACCATTGCATTGTAGAATAAATCATCCATTTTATCATCTAACCATGCAATTTGAGATTTATTTATACGATGTTCCTGTTCTCTTTTTGCTCCTCCACCTTCAAGTCCAGTCCATAATCTAAACATTAAGTCTAAATTAGTTCCTCCAGTACCTTCTGGGAAGAATACTTCTTTATGGTTACTGTCTACACCTTGATACGGCTTATCATTTAAATAAAATAACGATTCAAACCCTGAATTATTACCTGCTCCCGTTTCACCAAAGTCAAATATACCAACTACTGATTTATTTTTCCAAGACTGTGGTATATCAACAGTTTTATTCATCCAAAGGTATAAATCTCTTCCCTTCCATGTTTCTCCTGTCTTTATTATACCGTCAAATTCTGTTGGTATTTCTGGTGCTATATCTTTATTACCATTTAATTTAGTATTGAAATATTCAAGTTCTATTATATCCCTATATCTTAAATTATCTAGTTCATGTATTCTATTTCTAAGCTTATCTATTGTATAAAACATATTTGTCCTCCCCTTATAAATCCTTATTATCTTAATTCTTGTTTATATCTCGATTATAATTTAGAAACGTTTTCAATGTCAAATTTCTGCACATATATACTTAATTTTGTATAGTTTTTATAATATGAGTATAGCTTTATTTTAATTATAAAAATGCAGCTCCTATTATTCCTGCATCGGAACCTAAGTTAGCACATACTATTTTTGCAAATTGTTCATTTCTATAAAGTACATATTCTCTTATAATTAGTTCTATATCTTTAAGTATTATATCGCTAGCTCTAGATACTCCTCCTCCAATAGATATAACTTCTGGATCTAATATATTTATCATACTAGCCATAGATTTAGCTAAATATATTTTAAATCTAGTAATTGTTTTTATTGCTACTTCATCACCTTGCCTATATGCATCAAATACCGTTTTTGCAGTTATCTTTTGTAAATCACCTTCTACAAAGTCAAGTATCATACTTTCTCTGCCTTCTTGTATTAACTTTTGTGCATACTTTATAATTGCAGTTGCTGAACAAAAAGTCTCTAAACATCCATTATTCCCACAGTTACAATCAAAATAATTATCTCCTATTATTGAATGTCCTATCTCCGACCCCATACCATGTGCTCCTGTAAATGCTTTTCCATTTATTATTATTCCACCACCAACCCCAGTACCTAAAGTATACATAACTGCAACACCAGCACCTTTCATACTTCCAAACTTACCTTCACCAAGTGCTGCAACTGTTGCATCATTTTCAGCATTAACTTTAACTTCTGGGAATCTCTTATTTAAAGCATCCATAAACTCCACTTCAAACCATCCTAGATTTACACAAGTAACTAATCCCTTTTTATTTATAAAACTTGGTACTCCAAATCCTACAGATTTTATATCATTTATATCTATATTATTTTCTTTCAATAAGTTTCTTACTAAATCATTTATATCATCCATTACCTTTTCAAACCCTGCATCTATATCTGTCTTACATTCATTTCTAAAAATAATGGTTCCATATTCATTAACTATACCAGCCTGAATACCCGTTCCACCAATATCTACTCCTATATAATACATAAATTTACCCTCCTCAAAATTGTTTATATATTAAACTTTATAATAAACTAATTAAATCACTATTTATTTAATTCTTTTAATTCTATATTATATGAATACTTTTAATATCAAAAGTTCAAATATTTAAGTTTATCTATACATATCTTATATTTACTAATAAAATGTATTGATTAAGAAAACATTTTCTTTATTATATTTAACTCATACTTTATACTAATTAATGTAATCAGAAATTTAAATCAACTCTTGGAGGTATTTAGTATGAAAAAACTTGAATCAATTAAGTTATTCCAAGACTTACAACAAGTCTCTAATAAATATAAAAGTTTAGAATTTAAAAATAATGCTAAAGAAATAGAAGATAATAAAAAATTAACTTCACTAATTAAATTTTATCAATCAAATATTAATCAAATAAAAGAAAGAGCTAACTTTATCTCTATACAAGCTAGAGAAGAATTAAAGAATTCAAATTATAATGATATTTATAAAATGCTTCTTCAACTTAATAATTTTGCTAATGATAATTATAAAATCTTAAAATCAAGTAATATGGATATTGAATCTACCAGCACTAAAGCTGTTATACTTACAACTATAGATGAATTAATGCTTATAAATAATTCTATAAGAAATAAAGAATATTTACTAGATAAAAATACTTATTTTTATATATATGAAAAAATAACTATAAATTCATTTATGATATTCTTAGCATTAAAAGATATGGATATTGAAAAACTTAAAATAGATAATTTATCTCAAGCTATACTTAGTCAAATTCAAATATTATCTTTTATATCCATATAATAACAATGTATCAATAATAAATACTATAGTCAATAATACAAAACAAAAAAAGGCCTAGGAAAATATCCTAGAACCTTTTTTTACTTTTTTTTAAACATATTTTCTATTTTTCGTCCAAATGTACTTTTCTTTTCATGAACATCTTCGCCACATTCTTTAGCAAATTCTCTTAATATATCTTTTTGTTTTTCATTTAATTTTCTAGGAGTATCAACTACTACTTTTATATATTGATCCCCTCTAGAATTCCCTCTTAGTCTTGGTATACCTTTTTCTCTTAATCTAAATACTGTTCCTGTTTGAGTTCCTTCTGGTACTGTATATTTAACTTTTCCATCTAATGTAGGAACTTCTATTTCATCTCCTAATGCAGCCTGTACAAATGTAATTGGCATATCAAAATAAATATCATTTCCTTCTCTAGTAAATAACGGATGAGAATTAACATTTACTACTATATAAAGATCACCTCTTGGTCCACCTTTACTTCCAATTTCACCTTGACCCGAAAGTTTTATCATTTGACCATCGTCTATACCACCTGGTATATCAACTTCTATAGTCTTAACTTTTCTAGTACTTCCTTGTCCATTACATTTATTACATGGTGATTCTACTACTTCACCTTCTCCATTACATATGCTACAAGTTCTAGAGCTTGCTATATTTCCAAAAGGAGTTCTTTGTACTGTTCTAACTTCTCCTGCCCCATTACATGTTGGGCAAGTTTTTTTAGATGTGCCAGATTTAGACCCACTTCCATGACATTCACTGCATTCTTCACTTCTATTTATTTTTATAGACATTTTCTTACCAAATGCAGCTTCTTCAAATGATATATCAACGCTATGTCTTATATCCGCTCCACGTTCTGGACCTCTTCTTCTCGTTCTTTGACCTCCACCGAATATATCTCCAAACATATCTCCAAATATATCTTCAAATCCACCGAATCCTTGACCACTAAATCCACCTTGGCCTCCGAATCCACCCTGACCATTCATACCTGCATGACCAAATTGATCGTATGTTTGTCTTTTAGTATCATCTGATAATACTTCATATGCTTCACTTATTTCTTTGAACTTTTCTTCTGCTTCTTTATTATCCGGATTTCTATCTGGATGATATTGCATTGCTAATTTTCTATAAGCTTTTTTAAGCGCTTGAGCGTCTACATTTTTATCAACACCAAGTATTTCATAGTAATCTCTTTTAGTACTCAATTTTGCCACCACCTTTATAGTACAAAACAATAGCTTGTAGAATATCAACTACAAGCTATTATCCTTATTTAAACATTTAATGCTTTTGAAAAGATATTATTTCATTTTATTCTATATTAATTATATACAAATATCTCTATTTGTGTAACTTATTTTTCATCATTTACTTCTGTAAAATCAGCATCTACTACATTATCATCATTAGTTGACTGATCTTGAGCATCACCTTGTGCTTGTTGCTCAGCTTGAGCTTGTTGGTACATTTGCTCAGATATTTTATGGAATTTACTCATTAAATCATCCATAGCTTTTTTGATTTCTTCTGCTGTAGCTTCTTCTTTTTCTTTAATAGATTTTAATTCATCTATTGCAGTTTCTACTGCACTTTTATCATCAGCATTTACTTTATCACCAAGTTCATTTAAAGTTTTTTCTGTTTGATATATAGTAGAATCTGCTTGGTTTAAAGCTTCTATTTTATCTTTCTTTTGCTTATCAGCTTCAGCGTTCATTTCTGCTTCTTTTACTTTTTTCTCTATTTCTTCTTCACTTAAGTTAGTTCCTGAAGTTATAGTTACCTTTTGCTCTTTT
>JAVXLU010000016.1:21075-28546 GCA_036646635.1 Romboutsia sp. | reverse complement strand
ATAGCATTTTTAAAACCTTGTTCTATTCCTGCAGGACAATCCATTATTACGTAGTCAAATGACTCTCTTAGTTTATCACATAATTCTTTCATTTGATCCACTGTTACTGCATTTTTATCTCTTGTTTGTGCTGCTGGTAATAAATATAGGTTATCAAATCTTTTATCTTTGATTAATGCTTGCTTAAGTCTACAAGTTCCTTCTACTACATCAACTATATCGTAAACTATTCTATTTTCAAGACCCATAACTACATCTAAGTTTCTAAGTCCAATATCTGCATCTACTATAACTGTTTTTTTACCTTCTAGGCTAAGAGCTGTTCCTAAGTTTGCCGCGGTAGTAGTTTTTCCAACTCCACCTTTACCAGATGTTATAACTATAACTTCGCTCATAACACTACCCCCCTTATGGATTTATCCTCATTGTTTTATTATTTTAGGTAAGTAACTTTCTATTACTATTCTACCATTACTTACTAAAGCTATTTCTGGAACACTTTCTTTTTCTTCTTCATAACTTTCATCATCTGGTGCTTCAGCTATATTACTTGCAATTTGTAATACCTTAGCATTCAGGTTATTAGCAACTACATATGCTTGTTCATTTCCAATAGCTCCTGCATGGATAAAACCTTTAACACTTCCCATGACAACAACATTACCATTAGCTACAACCCTTGCTCCTGAGCTTATATCACCCATAATCACTACATTTGAAGTTGAGCTTACTTGTGATCCTGATTTCATATCTGTCATTACAATTATATCACCATCAAATTCAATATTTTCTCCAGATCTCAAGTTATTTATATATTTAGTTTGAAAAGTCTTAACTTCTTTATTTTCATCTTCTTCTACAAACTCAACATCAAATCTAGACATAATATCATCTTTTATATTTATAATTTGTATATCATTTAGACATTCACTGTTAATCTCACATATTTTAGCTCCATTAAAAAAACCTATCGATGATTCTAGTCTATCTATTATAGATTGCTTTATTTCATCAAAAGATGCAATCCTTTTGATATTTACTATTATCCCTCTTTTACTACCTTTGAACTCTACTAGTTCTTTACTTTCAAACTCTATCAAAGACATAACAACCTCCAGAGTGATATATCATTTTATATATTCTTCAAAAAAATGTTAATTCCTCTTATTTTTTCATTTGTGATACAAAATTTATATTTTTATCGTTAGATATATCATCATTTTGCTTATTAGAACTATTTTCTTTTTCATCTTTTGTCTTATTATCTCCTAGACCAAGATATGCTCCTATTAATTCTCTCATAGGTAGCATTGCATATATACTTTCACTACCTTGTGGTATCATAGTTACTACTGCTATTTCTGGATTATCTGCTGGTGCAAATCCTACACTCCATGAAAAAGACATATAACTTTGTTTATATGAATCTATCTTTTCATCTGTTATCTTAGGATTTAATTCTTTTATAGCCCTTCTTAAATAAGCAGAGTTAATTTTATCAGTATCTTCTAATTTTACTTTTACACCATCTTTTAATTCTTCTTCTAACTCTTTTCTTTTTTCTGCTTCTAGTTTTTTATCTTTTAGCTCTTCTTTTATTTCATTTTCTCTTTCTTTTGAAAGTTCTTTTTCTCTTTCTAATTTCATTTTATTAGCAAGTTTTATAGCTTCTTCTGTTGATACTCCATAAGATCCCATATATTTTTTTAAATATTCAACATCATTTTTAGTAGGTATTTTACCACTTTTCTCTGCCGTACCAGTTTTAGCCGCTACACTTACAGGGAATTTTGTAAATAATGTTTTTACGGAACTATCTGTTATCATCCTCTTCATACCTATTACTAATTCTTGAAGGTTTTCACTATCTTTAAATGGAATTTTTTCTTTTTTATTTTCATCTATATCAACTAGTGAATAATCACTCGATATAACTCTATTTATTACAGATAAATCTACTAAATCTCCACCATTTGCTATAGCTGCTGTATATCTCGCCATTTGCGCTGGTGTATATTGATTCTCACCTTGTCCTATAGCTAAGTTAAACGTATCTGCTGTACTCCATTTTGCAAATTTTAAATGAGTAAATACTATTTCATCTGCAAAATATTCAACTTTATTTTCCTTAACTTTCAGATTGGTTAATCTTTCCATAGCTTCAATTCTGCCAATGGTCTTTTCTTCCTCTGCCCAATTAACAATTTCTTCTATCCTAGCTTCATACTTATCTTTATCTTTTAGCTTACTTATATCAGTAAAAGCATTCGCCATTTCTTTATCTAAAAATGCTCTTAGTAATGCTTTAGCTGATTCTAGTTTAGCTTCTATACTTGGAACGATTCCTTTCCTTTCATCTATTTCTTCATTTAAGCCTGTATAATCATCTAATCCAAATAATTTTGCATATTCTAATACATCATTTGGTCCAATCTTAATTTCTGGATTTCTTCCGCCTGTCCAGTTTTTACCACTAGCTATTGTATAGAAATATATATTACAAGATTCTTGTATTGCCTTATAAAGATTTGTATAACCATGATTACGTCTAGATTTATTCCAAATATAATCGGCAAAAGTTTTACCATTTTTTGAAAGTTGTATTACTCCAGTATCTTGTATTGCATAGTTAGGACTTAATCCATTATCTATTGCAGCCATACCAGTTACCATTTTAAATGTAGATCCTGGTTGGAATACACCTTGAGTAGCTAAATTAACTTGTGGATTAGGTGCTAACACATCATTTTTATTTTGGGGTTGAAGATCATTGTAATCTTCATATGATATACCATTTACAAATTTATTAGGATCATAATTGGGATAACTCGCCATAGCTAGCACATCACCAGTTTTAACATCTATAGCTATTACAGCGCCTGATTTTGCATTTGGTGCTGATGTTGAGAAACTCTTATTACCAAACTCACTTTTAAACGTTCCTCCATTTCTAGCTACATCTATAGTTCTTTTTAATACATCTTCTGCTACTGACTGTAAATCTCTATCTATACTTAAATATACAGTATCTCCTGATTGAGGTTTTGATACTTCTAAGTCTTTAGTTACTCTCCCAAGAGCATCAACCTGTACTTTTTTATATCCATCTACACCCTTTAACTGCTCTTCATAACTTTTTTCAACTCCAGATATACCAACAGTATCGCCTTTAGAATATTTCTTTTTACCTTCTTCTCTATTTAAGTATGATTTTTCATCATTTGATGGCATTTTACCCATATGACCTAAAGTATGTGATGCTAATCTATTATTAGGATAATATCTTACAGGTTCTACTTCAACAGAAACTCCTGGTAGTTTCATAGCATTTTCTTCAATTTGTGCTATAGTTTTTTGACTTATATCTTTAACTATCGTTACAGGATTATATTGAGAATAACCTTGTGATTTTATAAGATCTCTTACTATTAGTATTTTCCTTGCATCTGAATCAGTTACATTTTTATCAATTGCATAGCTTTTACTATTTCTAATTTTTTTAAATGCATCTTTTGCACTTATATTAGGTGTATCTATCTTATAACTACCTAACCAATCTTGTTTATTTCTTTGTTCTGTAAATAGCCATTTACTGACAAGAATTGGAGGATAGTAACTATTTTCATTTAATTTCTTTTGAAGTTTATTTTCATCTAGTTTTCTATCTTCCTCTGTTAAAATTCCATCCTTTATTAATCTATCTACTAAATAATAGAAACTTTCTTTAGCATTTAAATCAAGAGGTATATTGTTAGCTTTTTTAAATTCTCTAATATTTTTATCAAATACATAGTAGTATTTTCCATTTTTAACATATATCGGGAACTCATCTATGTACTCTTCATTATTTTTTTCTAGCATATTTATAAGTTTTAATGATATATCATTTGCCATAGATTTATCATTCTCATCAACTCTATTAATTCCATTTCCGGAAACTTGGATAGTAAATGAGTTTTTATTACCTGCTAATAGTCTTCCATATCTATCTTTTATTTCTCCTCTTGGAGCTTTTATTGGAAGCTCTTTATATGTTTTATTTTCTGCTAATTGAGTATAATGTTCATATTTAATTGTTGTCATATATACTATCTTAAACAAAATTACTACAAAGGCTACTAATATAATATTTCTCATTATAGCTAATCTATCAGCTTTTTTATTTTCTTCCATTAAATCACCAACTAATCTTCTTTAAGTTTTAATATATTTTTCTTTGACATATTATACAAAATAACCCCTAGTAGACTATTACATAACGGTATAATTAATATTCCTTTAGAAGCCACTTCAAGTATACCATAACTATTATATACTTGATTAACTACAGCAATATTTACCATCGAATCAACTAAGCTTGTTATAAATACTAGTGCAAATATAGTTATATTACTTTCTTTATATATTTTATCTTTTAAGTGACTAATTCCATAAGCTATTGCAAATAAAACAAGTCCATTAACTCCGAATATCGCACCTGTAGTTATATCCTTCACTAAACCTATTATAGCCCCTATTACACCAATTTCAAATTCATCTAAATATAAAGCTATAATTGTAATATATATAATAACTATATTAAAACTTACACCAAATATATCTATATAGTTTATAATACTATTTTCTATAATTACTAATAGTATGCCTAAAAGACAAAGTACAACTTTTTTCATAATTGATAGTCTCCTTTATCCTATATTTCTTGGTTCTATAATAATAACATCATCAATATTTTTAAAGTCTGTATAAGGTTTAACAACTACATATTTCATAGATTTATTTTTATCATCTATAACTTTATCTACCTCACCTATAGGTATACCTTCTGGATATAAACCTAAGCCTGATGTAACTACTACATCTCCTGGTAATACATTATCAGATCTTTCAAACATATATCCATGTAAGTGACCTTTATTTTTATAATTTTCTTTATCTTCTAATGTTGAATTTTGGGTTATAACACCCTTAGATTTAGAGTCATCTTTTAATAATTTAAAACTAACAGAAGACTTAGTATCTAGTAATGAAATTGCCTTGCTGTAATTACCAGAAACTTCATATACAATTCCTACCAATCCACTTCCATTCATCACTATACTATCTTTTTTTACACCTTGACTACGTCCGGCTCCTATTATGAAACTATCGTACCAATTACCATCGTTTTTTCCTACAACATTTGCTGAAATACTTTTAGCTTTATATTTTTCATCTATAAAGTTTAAAGACTTCTTCAAATCCTCTAATGATTGTATTTCTCCTAGCTTAGTATTTAAGCCTATTACTTCTTGCTTTAAATCATCATTTTCTTTTTTTAAATTTTCTAATTCTTTAGAATTTTTCTTATAATTTAACAATTCTTTGAAGTTGTACTGTAAAAATACAAATCCTTTATTTATATTTTTTTCTATCGCTGTTATTCCATCTAATACTATTCCTGGGCCGACAGGATTTTGCCCAGAAAATTTGCCTATTGATATTCCTACAATTCCAATTAAAGTGATAGCAACTACCCCAGTTGCTATCACTTTAATGTTAAACTTCTTTTTTTCTTTTTTACTCTTATCGAATTTCAAAGGTATCACCAACTTTTAATTACTTTCTAGAATTCATCATTAATACTTTTTCAAATATTTCTTGATCTTCAACCGATTTTCCTGTTCCTAAGGCAACGCAATCTAGTGGGCTCTCAGCTATTTGCACTGGCATTCCTGTTTCTTGCTTAACTAATTTGTCAAGGCCTCTAAGTAATGCTCCCCCTCCAGTTAACATTATTCCATTTTCCATTATATCTGATGCTAATTCTGGTGGCGTTTTTTCTAACGTTGATTTTATTGCATCTACTATTGAGTTTATTGGCTCTTTTAAAGCATCTCTAACTTCTGTAGAACATATTTCTATTGTCTTTGGAAGACCTGATATTAAATCTCTTCCCCTTATTTGCATATTAGTTTCTTGGTCATCTTTAAAAGTTGAACCTATACTTATTTTAACATCTTCTGCTGTTCTTTCACCTATCATTAAGTTATATTCTTTTTTAACATAACTTACTATAGACTCATCAAACTCATCTCCACCTATTCTTATAGATTTAGCAGTAACTATCCCACCTAAAGATATTATAGCTATTTCAGTAGTACCACCACCGATATCTACTACCATGTTACCTTCTGGTTCTTCCACTCTTAAACCTGCTCCTATAGCTGCTGCCATTGGTTCTTCTATAAGATAAGCATCTCTCGCTCCTGCTTGTCTTGCTGCTTCTTCTATTGCTCTCTTTTCAACTTCTGTAACTCCATAAGGAACACATATTGCTATTCTAGGACTTACAACTCCTTTTTTAGCTGCGGCTTTTTGTATGAAATAACTTAACATTGATGAAGTAACATCAAAATCTGCTATAACTCCATCTTTCATAGGTCTTATTGCAACTATATTTCCTGGTGTTCTACCTATCATTTTCTTCGCTTCTTCACCTACTGCTAAAACTGCCTTGCTATCATCTCTTATAGCTACAACAGATGGTTCTCTTACTACTATTCCTTGACCCTTTATATAAACTAATGTATTAGCTGTTCCTAAATCTATACCCATATCCTTAGTCATTTTTTTTAATCCGAACATAGACATAAGTCCTTTTTTATCTTTTTTTTCCTTTGCCATTGTGTTGCTCCTTCCTACTCTATCAAATCAAATTATCATATTTTCCTTAAAACTAAAGTATAATCCATCACCTATTATTATATGATCTAATACTTCAATACCTATTATTTCACCACACTTTATAAGTCTTGATGTAATATTTTTATCTTCTTTAGATGGTTCAATACTACCCGAGGGATGATTATGCATTAGAATTATTTTATTCGTACTTCTTTTTATAGCTTCTCTAAATACTTCTCTTGGATGAACCAATGATGAATTTAATGTTCCTATAGATACATCTATATCTGATATTATCTCATTCTTTGTATTTAAAAGAACTACCTTAAAAATCTCTTTTTTCTGATATCTTAAACTGTCCATATAGTACTTATATATATCCCAAGGATTTTTCACCTTGTATGTTTTCGGTTTAATACTTGCAACTCTAATCCCTAATTCTAGGGCTGCTTTTATCTGAGTTGCTTTAGATAGTCCTATTCCGTCTATTTCACATAATTCTTCTATAGTCATATCTTGTAGATATCTTAATCCTTGCAAATCTTTGTTTATAATATAGCTAGCTAATTCAATAGCATTTTTATGCTTTGTGCCAGTCCTAAGTAAAATTGCTAATAGTTCTGCATTGGACAAACTTTTTTCTCCTTTTGCAAGCATTTTCTCCCTAGGTCTTTCTTCTAGCGCCATCTCTTTTAATTTAATCGGCGTACCAAAAGATATATTCAGCTAAATCATCCTCCACAGAAAAGATTTATACTAAAATGTTTCTTTAACAAATCACTTAATTTAGATATAGGAAGTCCTA